>NZ_JBHFNP010000293.1:0-13346 GCF_041929235.1 Microseira sp. BLCC-F43 | reverse complement strand
CTTGGCAAGCCGGGATCGATCGTTGTTGTCGCTTCGCTTGGCAAGCCGGGATCGATCGTTGTTGTCGCTTCGCTTGGCAAGCCGGGATCGATCGTTGTTGTCGCTTCGCTTGGCAAGCCGGGATCGATCGTTGTTGTCGCTTCCCTTGGCAAGCCGGGATCGATCGTTGTTGTCGCTTCCCTTGGCAAGCCGGGATCGATCGTTGTTGTCGCTTCCCTTGGCAAGCCGGGATCGATCGTTGTTGTCGCTTCGCTTGGCAAGCCGGGATCGATCGTTGTTGTCGCTTCCCTTGGCAAAGGGGGGTTAATCGTTCTTGTCCCCCCCCTTGGCAAGGGGGGGTTAGGGGGGGATCGCCGAATTGTTCCCGCAGCGAGAGGGCGCAAACTGGCTAAAGCATCCGCCAATTCCCTTTGTCCATTCCCATCCACCCCAGCAATTCCTAATATTTCCCCGGCGTGCAATTGAAACGAAACATCACGCACAGCCAATAATTTTCGGTCATCCTGCACTTGCAATCCTTGCACTTCCAACACTACCGAACCCAATTTTTTTGCCGGTTTATCCAAGTGAAATAATACTTTTCTTCCTACCATCAATTCGGCTAATTGCTGACGGTTAGTATCGGCGGTTCTTGTCGTCGCGACTACCTGTCCTCGCCGCAACACGGTGACAGTATCGCAGAGATTCATTACTTCTTCTAACTTATGACTAATAAAAATAATTGTCTTGCCATTAGCAGCAAGTTGGCGTAAAATATGAATCAATACCTCTACTTCTGGTGGAGTTAATACCGCTGTTGGTTCATCTAAAATCAGCAGTTGTGCTTGGCGGTAAAGTGCTTTGAGAATTTCCACTCGTTGCTGTACGCCAACGGGTAAATATCCCACTTTTGCTAAAGGATCGACTTCCAGATTGTAGGATTTTGATAGAGATGAAATTGCCTCGGCTTTTTGCTTTAAATTTAGCCGCCAATTCCAGTCTTTGCCCAGGATAATATTTTCCGTGACGGTGAGTTGGGGGACTAGCATAAAGTGCTGGTGAATCATCGCGATGTTGCGCGCGATCGCATCGCTAGGCGAAGATATCTTTATCGGCTTATCTTCCAAATAAATTTGTCCCGAATCTGGTCGATCAAGTCCGCACAAGATATTCATCAAAGTGGTTTTACCTGCCCCATTCTCGCCCAGCAACGCATGAATTGAACCGCGATTGACGCTGAAACTGATATTGTCATTGGCGACAAAATTGCCAAAGCGTTTGGTAATGTTTTCAAGGCGTAAATATGTCATACTTAGATTTGCAACATTCAGGGGATAAATGGTTCTCCCGCAATTAGTGTACTAAATTATACTGAAGGCAGCGCTCGCACATTTCCCCCAGCACCAGGAGTGCGATCGCGCACCTTCCCCTGATTGGGGTTAGAAGTTTTGGGTCATTCGGATTAGGGACTTTAGTAGGGAGCATGTCAGTGCAAGCAAATCTAAGCCAACACCCACCAAGGGTGCGGAGCGCAAGCGGGCACACAAACGAAGCCCGCCTTCGCGGGCTAAAGCTTTTAAAGCCTGCGAAGGCAGGCTTTGTTTGTGTAGCGACACCCTTGGTGGGTGTCGGCTACTCTCGTTGACATGCTCCCCTTTAGCTAGGTCGGCGGGAATCCCCACACCATAATCTTTGATTTGGTGTGGGATGAAAGCCAGTTCCGTTGCTGAGGATTCTCTGACCAATGCTGAAAGCGAGGGAAGGGAATCACGAAGCAACGGAAAATTACGTTTTGGGACGTTCCTGCTCATCGATATATTGCTTGAGTTGTTCCACGGTTACGCCACCACAGGATGCAACAAAATAACCGTTTGTCCACAGTACATCTTTATGATAGAACTGCTCAATTCTTTCCGAGAATTCCTTACGGAGATATCGACTGGAAACGGTTTTCAGGTTGTTAATCAGCTTACTCAATTCAGTTTGTGGCGTGTACTGGATCAAGAGATGAACATGATCGCTTTCGCCATTGAATTCGATCAATCGTCCTTCCCACTTGTCCATCAACGTTCTGAAAATCACCTCTAACCGAGACAGCATCGGATCAGTGAAGATGCTTCGTCGGTATTTCGGGGTTGGCAGTAAATGACACTTGAGGTCTGAAACGCCTCTTGCCTTATGAATAAAATCTTTACTCATGCAGTTGACACTAAATGATTGACTCGATTATAATAACACTAATTCAAGTGTATAGTTCGAAACACAAATGAAGACTACATTCCAATATCAATTATATCCAGAGACTAAGCAAAAGCTCGAACTTAACGAGTGGTTGCGGATCTGTCGTTACTGGTACAAACGTCAAATTGGATATCGGTTTGACTGGTGGCAAATGAATAGAACGGACGTGAATTCATGTCCCTTGGAATGTAGCATCGCTTCAGCCAGTGAAACCCAGAACTACTACTCTCAGAAAGCGTCTCTTCCCGTCTTGAAAAAAGACTAGGTTACGGTGATGCATAGCGTTGAGTTAATTGACTTTTATCGTGTTGATTCAACCGTTGTAAAGAGGTTTATAAGCGTGTATAAAAGGCGTTTTAACGATTCATTAACGGGGATAAAAACGGTAATAAATCCGGTAATACCAGGTTCAAAAACGAAGCGTATTTTCGGACTATGACGTTTGCAACTGCTAATTATGACTGGATCAAACTGGTTCGGAAAAAGTGGATGTATGTACGTCTTGCTAAGCTTGGTGTCGTCAAAGTCCGAATGCACAGACCTATCCCCGATGGTTACAAGATCAAACAGATCAGCGTCACTAGAAAAGTTGATGGTTGGTTCATGCAGATCATGTTGGAAGACTTGTCAGTACCGGAGTTAACCCCGGATCAAGTGATTCCAACGTGGGAGAACTCGATAGGTCTGGATGCCGTCTTGAATGAAGATGTTTACCTCGCAACTTCAGACGGTGAAAAGCTTCCATCGCTGAAACCATTGCGTAAAAATCAAGCTAAGTTAGATCGCATCTCGAAGAAAAAGAATGCGAGAAAACGTGGCAGCAGAAGACGACGCAAACTGGCAAAACGTGAGGCGAAACAACATGGAAAAATTGCGAGATATCGGAAGGATTTCCAATATAAAACCGCTCATAAAATCGTCATAACCGGAAAGAAAGTCATTTTCCATGAAGACCTCAACTTGCGGGGTCTGACCAAACGGAATAAAGCGAAACAAGCCGACGATGGCACGTTTCTCCCAAACGGTCAATCGCCTAAATCAGGAATGAACAAGTCTTGGATTGATGCCGCGTTTGGTAACTTTTTCAAAACCCTGGACTACATAGCCTTAAAAGCTGGAGCAGTGGCGATCGCTAAACAACCTGCATATTCGTCTCAGGTGCTTTGCTATCGAAATGAACTCGTCTTCACTGACTGTTCCATTCGTGAGTATTTTGACGTGCAGGAAGCTTTGATGGTTGATCGCGACATTAATGCCGCAATCAACCTGAAAAGACTGGGGTTGGACATTTTCCCCAGTATAAAACGCGCCCCGTGGGAAGGTGATCGTAGTTGGAACTATTGATCGGAGTACCATGAAGGAAATCTTGTATATCCTACGGGAATGCAAGAAGCCCTCAGCATAATCTTTGATTTGCTGAGGGAGTATGTCACCTAAAGGAACTGCTCTAACAAGGGTAAAATCGAGCTTAACTCAATGTACTACTTGACTAGCGTTGAGAGCAGCTACCTGCCATCCTTTTGGCTTCTGAGCAAAAATGAAATTTATGGTAAAAACATCGGAAAATTCTAGCAACTTTGACTATGTTATTGAATGCGGAAGCGTTAATAGTACCGCTGCCAAACCTATTGGTGGCATTCTGTTGATTGGCGGCGCAGAAGGGGAAAAATCTGGAGAAGATGCAGCCACTCGATGGTTCCTCAAACGAGCAAATCGGGGCGACTATTTAGTTCTGCGCTGCGGTGGGATTGGCTCTCAGGCTGCCTGGGTTTGCGATAATTATAGAGATTTTGTCAGTTCAGCCGCTGAACTTTCTATCGACAGTCGAGAAGCAGCCAACAATCCCAAAGTTATCCAATACATCCGCGATGCTGACGCCCTGTTTATCGCTGGAGGGAATCAAAATCAGTATGAAGACTATTGGGAAGGCTCAGCCGTAGAAGACGCGATTAATTACTTGATTAATCGCAAAAAAGTTCCGATAGCTGGAACCAGTGCTGGCATGGCTATTCTGCGAGACTATTATTATGCACCAGCCCATGAAGGGGTGCTGAGTTCAGAAATTCTGAATAATCCCTTTCACCACAACACAAAAGATATTTATCGCAGCGACTTTATTCAAGTCCCCATCCTCAAAAATGTCATCACCGACACCCATTTAGACCGGATTGATGACGAGCATCCGGAAACAAGATATGGGAGACTTTTTGGCTTTCTGGCTAGAATTGTCCACGCTCAGAACAATCAACTTCCAGTTTTTGGCATTGGGTTAGAAGAAGGTGCCTTTGTTGCGATTGATGAGAAAGGAATCGCTCAGGTGTTTGGCAATGGAACCACTCAAGGACAAGATGCCTATTTTTTGCAAACCAATGGGGCAGTACCAGAACAACAAGCGAAATAGACGCGGTTGTCGGCGTAACCCCCTTATTGAAGCAGCAGCAAATGGCAAAGGTGCTGAGAGTGATCGCATCATCTAGCAAGTAAATGACTACGACCGCGAGGTGTTCAATGGGGATTTGGCTGCGATCGCTGCGATTGACCCAGAGGAGCAAGAGGTAATCGTGAGATTTGATGACCGCGATGTGACCTACGATTACGCTGACCTCAATGAGATTGCCCTAGCCTGGAGTATCAGCATCCACAAGTCCCAAGGCTCGGAGTATCCGGTCGTTATCTTGCCCCTGTACATGCAGCACTACGTCATGCTCTCGCGCAACCTGCTCTACACGGGACTGACTCGCGCTAAGCAACTGGCGGTGATTGTGGCGCCACAAAAGGCGATTGGTATGGCAGTGCGACAGGTCAAGGACAACATGCGCTATACGTTGTTGCGAGAGCGGTTGAGCGGCATTGCACAGCAGTAGTTCTGGGGAGTTAACTTTCTAGCAACTCGACTCGATCCGAAACAACAAGCAAGCGATCGCCAAACTCATCGCCCTCATCAACGAGTACCAGAAATCGCCATCCCGCCAGTTTCTCAACTTGTTCAGCAATTTCGAGCGATCCGCTGGGTACTGTGAGAGTCGCACAGCTTCTTCTGCGGGTTGAATGTTTTATCCGTATAGTTGTTCATAAATATGTAAAAAAGTTAGCTCTATTTCTCATTACATATAAATATTGAACCTTCATCCTGGCTTTGTATTATTTAATTCCAGAGTTTTTCTAAGAAAGTACAAAAGCATTCAAATCTAAGACTTAAAGTTTACTTCTGTATTTGTATAAGTTAAGTTCCGGGCATTTTGCTTTGTGTTTTTTGGATGAAGATGTTACTAAATCACTTGCTATATATATAAAACTCTATAATTATTGTTTTATAAAAACTCGTCTAACTGCTGAATTAAGTGAAGGCAATTCGACATACAACGCACTTTGGAGATAGTAATGAAGCTTAAATATTTGGTTGCAGTAATGACAACAACAATTGCAGTTAGTTCTGGGTTGATAGCCGGTGCTGCTCCTGCCATTGCTATACAATTAACAGCGTCTAACGGTAAGACTTATGATATTACTAGCTTTGTTGGTGATACTAATCCTCAAAATCCAAACAACGTACTCAATGATCTGAAATCACAACCTTGGTTTGGCGACTTTAATTTGGCTAGAGAACTGGCGGATTTAGTAGGTTCGCAGTTGGGGTATCCCAACAACAATGGCCCAAACTGTTTGAGGTGTCAGTATAGTGGAATTCTTTTCGCATACGCTATTAACGTGACTCCCCCTGCTCCTACTGATGGAGGCACATTTTACACAACAAGTGTTGCCACTGATAATATTAGCGATCTCAATCCGATTATGACTTCAGGTTGGAATTACGGCACTTGGACTTGGGCAAAGGGACAAGAAGTTTCCGGTAGTGGAAGCAAAGCCGTCCCCGAACCGTCCGAAGTTGGCGGTATCTTCCTCGTTGGTGCTGCCCTGCTCTGGGGGAGCGGGAAAAAGCTAGCTGCTTTTACCAAATAGGTTAAGCACATTGCTTGTACTTGTATCAATTTATTTTAGTAGTTCTAGAAAACCAATTTTCTATCAGGTTTTCCCCAGAACTGCCAGAAGCGATCGCTTCCTTGTCTGGCTGGCAATTTTCGCACCCAGCCCCATCTGGTGCGTGCTAGATAGGCTTTCCTAGCTGAGTGGCGATCGCAGCCTCAGTCAGAAAAACGCTGTCACTGGGTATGCGAACTTTTGCTTGTTAGTAGGCAGTAAGTTTAGTCTGAAAAATTCCAAAGTTTGTTGGTTTCCGATTAACATTATAAGTAGGGGGGTCTGAATAAAAGCAGTTCGCTCAACTCCCCGATTTCTTAGAGCAGTCGGAGAGCTAGCCCCCCGCATTTTATGTTGAATGGAACTGACTTATGTTGTTAGATCAGACCTAGAGCTTGGGCAAAAGTTTCGTAGGAATAACGTCTACAGTTTGCCGGATCAAGACGAGTACAAAAAAGCTAAAAAATCAGGGGAACTGGTGTGAAGGGAGGTAGAAAGTTTCAGAAGTTGAGGAATGCCTACAAGTCTAAATATGGGGTGCGAACTCCCCCGCCCTAAGAGCTTAACCAGACCCTCAATTTCGAGACAAAATTGAAGTAGGACAAAAAAGCTCAGACCAACCCAAAGCTGAACCAAGCGCCGGGGGGTGAAGCCGAAGTGAAAAATTCTCAAATCAGCGCCAGTCTAGCAGCGGTCATTCTTCTTCTCAACCCGCTAGTGATGGCGGCTAGGCAGTTGACCCCTGAGTTGTTGGCTCAGACAACATACCTAGCCCAAGCCAATAGAGTCAACTACAGTAAAGCTTCTGTTAACCAATGTGCTGCTTATCTCCGACTAGGAGAGTATAAGAGAGCCATTGATGAGTGTACCAAGGTACTGGCGCTTGAGCCTAATCAGCCTTTAGCTTATGTCAATCGAGGCACTGCCTACTTCTATCAAGGAGACTACACCCAAGCCATCCGCGACTATACCAAAGCAATTGAGTTAGCTCCTGACCCCACTTTTGCTGCTGTTGTCTATAGCAGTCGGGGCAATGCCCGCCGATTCCTCCAAGACTATCAGGGAGCGATTGAAGACTGCACCAGGGCGATCGAGTTAGATCCCAACTACGCTGAAGCTTATGACAACAGGGGTCTGGTTCGCCAGCAAATGGGAGAATATCAGCTTGCCCTAGAAGACTATCACCAAGCTCTAGTAGTTGCCAGAAAGACAGCCAAGCCGGAATTAGAAGCGATTATCTTTTCCAACATTGCCCGGGCTTACCAAAGTCTGGGACAGACTCAGAAAGCTCAACTCTATCTGACCAGTGCCTTTTTGAGAGCGATTGATGACTTTTGGCAACAGATGAGCATCATGGATGCCTTGGAAGCTCTTGTACCCCCAACTCAAGTGTCTAACTCGAAGGCTAGTCAATGGGTGACCTACTATTACCTACAACCAGATGCCAGTCAGTTGACAGCGATGGTACGACAACTGGAGCGAGAGGGAGTTTTCGACAAACCCTCAGCCTTTCCTCCTTTGGCGGCTTTTATCGGGGAAGTTTTTCGCCAAAATCCCGCACAGGTTCGCCGCTGGCTGGCGGAGTTAACTTTCGACAATCAAGCTCACCAACGAATCATTTGGGAAGCCGCATGGCTCTCTCAGACCAACCAAGCTCAAGCTGAACTGAGCCGCCTAGCTCAGGTAGGAGACCCCACGATCTCTGAGACCCTGCCAAGGGGCGTTCCCCCGAACCTGTTAACTGTTGCCATCAGTTCACCCAGTATTTTGGATATGTTGTGGGCGACTTTCATGGCATCTGGAGACGAAAGGTACGTCCAGAGAATTATTGCGGTTTTGACCTGGAAGCCTGAAGCAGCCAGCAACCCCAGAGAAGCCTTGAGGCAAGCCCTCATCGTTAAGGCTGCGAGATGGTCTTTGCAAAGTAACATGAGCCAGCACAAGCGAGTCTATCAAATCTGCCAGGACTTAGCTAATAACGGAGAACCAGCCCTCCGACAACCAGTTCGCGCTCTCCTGGAGCAAGTGACTCCCCCACAATAAGTAGAAAGGCGCAAATAAACAGCAGGATGTAACGAAAAGTCAACTTAGCTAAAACTCTCTTCCCTTCTGCCTTCTGCCTCCTGCCTCCTGCCTTGTCTCAACGATGAATTTTCCTGACGGGGTGACAACCCCGTCAGGATTTCTGCTCTGAGAGATTACTACTTCAACTTGTCTCAATCCGCTACAGGTCGTTCGCTGGTTTCAGGAGCGATGTCATTGTCTTCGAGCGCTTTAGTATTGCCATGAATATTTTTACCTTTTTGTTCGAGGAAGTTTACAAAAACAGTCAATCTCCACGTGGAAGGGATAATTTAGAGATACCGAGCTACAGAGCTTACAATTCTCAATTTGGTGTTGGGGAGTGTTGGCTGGCGGGGCTAAGGTCTTGTTGGCACTGCTGAGATTTCTACCACAGTCTTGCTCTTGACAAAGATCGTTACCGCCTTTGTTTCTTGATATGGAGGTCTTGTTATGGCAATAGAACTTTCAAATCTAATGTTTACCAACAAGGATGACATTGTCCCCTTATCAGGAACCGAGCAAATACTCAATACTGGCATTGCCAATACCCTTGCTGGGAAAGACAGACTCACTGGGATTGGTGGTAACTTCGGACTCAATAACTTCAGCACAGGCATCATCAACACCGACAGGGGCAATGACAGCATTACTGGAATCGGTGGCTACGGCATCGTCAACATTGGAACCATTCAAACCGATGCTGGCAACGATACCCTAATCGGTTTTGCAGCGAATGGCACAGAATTTATCAGTGAGGGCATCTACAACGAAGGCACTATCGATTTAGGTACTGGTAATGATGTGATGGCGGGTACTGTCACTGGGGGTGGCTTTATCAAGAACGGCATCCACAATGATGGCACGATCAATTTGGGCGCTGGTAATGACGTTATCTCAGGTACAGATACTTCAGGCACTGGACTTGTGGACGGATTTCGCAACGAAGGATTGATTGACGCAGGTACTGGCAACGATATCCTAACGGGTACTAGCACGGATAGTCCTAACTCAAGTGCCAACTATGGTATCCACAACTTTAGCCGCATCAATATGGGCGATGGGAATGACGAAATTACGGGTATCGGCGCTATTGGTGTCTACAATGATGGCGGCACGATCGATACAGGCAGCGGAAACGACAACATTAGGGGAGCTAGCCCCAGCCTTGAGGGTATCAACAACACAGGTACGATCAAGACTGGGCAAGGTGGTGATACCATTTTCGGTACTACTTCTGGAGCCAGTAGCGCTACCTTTGACATTGGCGGCATCTTCAACTTTGGCAAGATTGAAACTGATGCTGGCGACGATACGATCGTCGGTATTAACCTTGCTGATGTAGAACAGGACAACGGCATCCCTGAACCCGGTCCAGTTCGTTCCGGCGTCGCCAACCTTGGCACTATCGATACTGGGGCAGGTGACGATATCATTATCGGTACGAGTACTTTTGACGGCAACGGTATTTACAACACTGGTACAATTCTCACGGGTGCTGGTAACGATCTCGTTGATGCCCGCAAAGGTGGTTTTCGCGGCAATGGCAATATCTTGCTTGGCGAAGGGTACGACATCATCAAAGGCTTTGGGAATGGCAGCTTTAATGGCGGTAGCGGTCAAGATACGCTGGAATTAACAACGGGAAGTTATACCGTCAGCATCTCGGGAACAACCGTGAGTTTCACGAGTGATGGCATCACTATGAACACTTCCGAGTTTGAGAAACTCATAGCTGATAGCACAACCTATGACTTCACCAGTTTGTTCAATGGTCAGACGATCGCGATTGCCTAGCAGCCTGTTTTGATGCCAATGCGGCTCTGGAAACACCCTGAGAGAAGACCTTTTTCTTCCTGCTACTGGAGCATTCTGAGGCTCTCAGAAAATAGCAGTCAGTTTTCTCCAAACTAGCAATTGTTTGACAGTCTCTGTCGCCTTGTAATTCTTTGTAACCTGGATGGAGGCGACAGGGGCTTTTGCGCGATCGCTCTCTCTTAGAATTGAGTAGAATTGGGGTACTGTCTGGGGGCTTTCGATTAGCTGTGGAACCCGATGATTTCAATCTGGCTTGGCAATTGCTGGTTGAATTAAGGAAAGAAATACTAGAAACTCAGAAAATCCGAGCGCAAGTTATTGGATTCAAGATTACCTTTATCAGCACTGTTATTGGTTTAATACTTGCCAGTAATACTCCAATACAATTATTAACGATTCCAGCTTTTTCAGCTTAACTTTGTTCCGGTGCATTGGAATTGTTATGCGGCTATCTTGTTGACTATGCACGTGTAATCTCCTCAAGAGCAAAGCCAAATTCAAATCCTAAACGAGGAGAAGCAGTACTAGTTGCTTGTTTCGTCTGGGCATCAAGCACAATGACTTCTTGCCGGAGTTGGTGTGGCTTGTACTCAATCATACCAATGGCTGCTTTAGCCCAAAACTGCCATCTTGTAGCCATCTCTTTTAGCTGGTTCGTCATTGTATCATTACGCAGTGGCTTGCTACGAACCCACTGACGCATTATATTGGCACGCTCTGTAGTGGAGGTAACAAGGATCATGCTGCCAGTAGCAGAACTGCTATTGATCCCAAGGAGGGACTTCCCAAAAAGTTTCAGGGACAGCCTGCCACCGAGTTCCATCAAGCATAAGTTAACTTGCTGAAACCTATCCATTGCCTCAAAAAGTTCTAGCTGCTCAATGCTATCGCCACTAACAATCGCTACAAACCTTGGACCATACATTCCAGTAAACGCGAACGCACAGAGTGGGAAGTTGGATCGCATAAGCTCTTGAAACGTAGCTAATGCTTTATCATCGACATCTTCAGCACCAAAAGCAACAACGCGCTGAGTAATGGTCTTTGCAAATTCCGGCATATCAGAACCACTAATCAGGAAACCAAATATCCTGTCGCCTAACGATAATCTTCGTTCGTCAAATTTGTTAAGTTGCTCGTGCATCTGCTGCGGAGATGCCTCTGCCGTAACAAATGTGAATCCCTTAGAAATTAGTCCGTTAACCAGACGATTAAGGGAATCTTCAAGATTCGTTTGACTTTGTCCTAGTCCCAGTATTGGATTATGTTCTTGCTGAACGGCATATACTGGAGCAGCTTGTTGTGCGCTAACTGGCAGTACATTATCCTCAGTCGCCGAGAGCCGTGTACCACATTGACTATCAGACGGAACTTTAGCTACCGAGACGGTCGAAGTAGGTTGCTCAAAAACCGTATCATGCTTATCTGAAGGAGTCTCAAATACGTTAACCATGACATCCTCTCCCTGAATAACTAATATTGGGAAAGCTAAATTTGAAACAAAGCAACATCCTCTGCAATCGCAAATTCTCTGAAACTACAAGTCATCATTTCCAAGAAATTCTTTCTCAACTTCATCCGCTTGCATTGCAACCATTTGAAGCACAGAAACAAGTTCATTTTGGTCTGCATCAGCAGAGAGCGAAACCCTAAAGATAGCTAGAACCTCCCCTGCCTGCTTCAGAATTTCCCAGCTTCCCAATTTATACCGATGATTTTTCGCTAATAGCTCATTTGCCACTGCTGCACTAAGTTGTCCCTTGCCTCTCAGTCCTACAGACCATACTTCACGGACTTCCTCACCAGCAAAGGTCTCAGTTTTACTGTTGATGAATGCAAGCTGTGTCCTACCATCGTCAAATCTGAAGATAACTTTATAGTCACCATCATCATCAACTTCGTATTTGATATCTGCCGATGTCAAAATCTCTCTTATGCGCGAGTCACCTTTTTGCTTACTAACGAACATATTCTTTCCCTTCAAATATAAAAAGAGGTTAGAAGCTCAGATCAAATTTGAAGCGATACAACTGTAGGTTAGTCGCTTAGTAGGGCTAACACAGATCCCCATTAAGCTTCCCCCATCATTATAAATAAATATGCTTAGAAAGCATCAGAAATTTTAGAATCTTTACGTTTACATAGCTTGAGAGAAGGCATCTAAGCGATGTCTGTCTAACTAGAGCTTGCCTTGCAGTTGGCACTGGAGTTGGTGCAGGTAGCTTGGCGGTTTGACCTGCACTCACTTGAGATTGTCCGGCTGTGGCGATCGCCTGTTGTTTTCCTTCTTTTTGAGCCAATGCTTCTAGCTGCTGTAGTTGCCTGTGTAAAGCCGCCAAGCGAATTCGACGGGCGATCGCCTACGCCGCTTCAATTTTGACGGTAGCGATCGCCGATCCCCGTTCCGGTGTCCCTTCACTTGCGCCTTTGAGTATAAGCAATGCCTAGATGCTCAAAGGCTTCTAGAAAGCAATTCTCCCACGGAGTTTCCCCCAGAACCAGGAACCTGTTACCAAGTTTTTCCCCAGAACTGAGGCGATCGCTACCCTCCTAAGAAAACCCAGTGAAGGAACCAGTCTGGTGTGTTGTATGGCTTCTCCGGGTTAAGTTTATTTTGTCTGTATAGATATTCAGAGACATTCAAAAGAGTTGTCTTCACAGCCTTTTCAGTCCCTATAAATACTGAGACTTTATCTTAAATTTGTATTATTTAAAGCTCATCTCTTGTTGAAAAATTTAAAATAACTCTCCAAAAAGGCTTTGGCTAACATTTCTTCTGTCCCAGAACCCAGTTCGGTTCTGGGTTTATTAGCCTTTGGTGTCTTGGGTGCGGGTGGGATGCTCAAGCGCCAACGCCAGCAGTAAGTTGAAATGTGCGATCGCTCCCCAGCCTTTTATGCCACCAACCTGCGACCCGCAGTACGGAAGGGGTGACGGGTCGGAGGGCGCAGTCGCCCTTTTCCTTCACCCAAAGCAAGAAAACCCGTTAACAAGTTTGACCGCCAAGAGCAATCGCATACATTCCCCCAGAACAGAGGAGCGTTCGCGTAGCGTGCCTCCAGGCATATCGCTCTGGAGCTTTTACTCTGGATCAGAATTTTCACCTGGGTAACGGAGTAGTCTTTTTTGTGACAACTCCCACCGCTAACCGCAAGCGGTGTAGCGGGGGCTTCTTAAACTCACGAATAAGAGTTCTTGCTTCACGGGCTGTCCATTGACTAAGCCTTCACAAGCAGCAAACGGTTGTCCTACCGTCCGTTGAAAAACAT
>NZ_JBHFNP010000292.1:0-4939 GCF_041929235.1 Microseira sp. BLCC-F43 | reverse complement strand
TCGAACTACCGCATTCTTGTCAGTCGGGCTAATCTGCGTCCTGAAGCTGAACTCTACCCGTTTAATCTGCGCGAATCAATTCCCCAATTCTTGCTTCCTTTGCAGCCAGGAGATGAAGAACCTGTTGTGAATTTATCTGAGGTTTTGGGACAGGTTTATCACGAGGCGGCGCTAGATTTTGCAATCGATTATTCAGTGCAACCTGTTCCACCGTTGAGCGATAGCGATTTTCAGTGGGTGCAGTCGTTGATAGAATCGTAGAACGGCAACTTGATCTTCCAGCCATCATCCTGACGGCACAAGCAATCTACAAGGCGATTTCCGCTTGAGTATCAGCAACTTTCTCTCGATTTATCGCCAGATGTTGAATAGGAGTATAATGTGCAGATATTGCCTGTTTCCGCCATCGATCTAAATCCTTCATTACCTCTTGAATTGATGGTAAATGTATAGGATTAGGAGCAGACATTAGCTCGTGATGATGCAAAAAACATTTGTAATAAAGCTCTCGTTGTTCAGCAACACTTAACCGCCCTTTTGAGTGTTCCAAAGTAGCTTTAATGCGGTCGTTTTCTTCTTGAGTATTAACAGGACAGCCATGCTGATTGAGATATTCCCAAGCTTTTTTAAGATCAGGGTGGAGAGGAACTTGGATTTGAGAAACAAAAGGTAAACTATCTTTATTCCCAATAGAACCGACTAGGCTACCATCGAGGGAGTTGAGAGATTTTGTATTTTTAGCAATAAATTGAATTGGCTGCCAATCCCACTGTGTAAGGTTGAGTTTATCCACTTGTTTAATTAATCCTTGTGGAGTTTTATCTACCGGATATTTAACTAGATCGCGATCGCCTTTTTCTAAACACAGTTGCCCTTTCCCATCCTCCAGATTCCGCCTGCGACTAATCAAATAATCTCCAACCTGAATTTCATCAGTTTTAGCCTTTTCTAGAATTTGATTGAGCAAACCCAACGCTTCTGTTTGGCGAAAGCTTTCTAACGTGGAAAGAGTACCAGCAGGGGCGAGAGATCCAAGCGCCGCAGCTAAATCTCTCAAATCTGTTTTAGGATCTGGTAAACCTGACTCAAGGCGATCGCCAACCATGAGAAATTCTTCTTTCTCAGCTGGTAGCATACCCTTGGGTGGGGTTTTAATAGCAAAAGAGTCATTTTTTCCGATGGTAAATTCCATTAGGGGATTGGCAAAATCAGTCAATTCGTCTTGTCGATGGTGAATGCCGATCAGTTGCCTTGCCACCGAAAAAGATTTGACCGACTCGTTCGAGTAAGGGTGTTCCCGATAAGTTTTGTTCGGCTTGTTCGACGATATTTTTGATGTCTGATTCCCAGATTTGACGTTGTTGATCCAGGGGAAATGCTGCGAGTAGCGCTTCTTTTGCGACGGTTTCTTTGTTGGCAATTTTTGACAGGATTTCTTGTCCGCCTGGGGTTTGGTTGAGGATAGCTTGTACATCTGTGCGATCGCTCCTCAACCCAAACCGGCCCAAAGGCGCTGCACAAGAGGACTGACACTGAATCGCGCCAACCGCATCCCCATCCCCCGCAGACCCGCCGTACTTTCAACCATTTCAATGGCTTGGGCAAATTGGTTAATATTGATACCTCTAACCATTTCTTCAGTCGCTTGAGGGAGGTTTGTTGGTTGACCTGGATCGATAGCCGTTTGAGAGAGTGCGGGTTGTTCTGTTTGGGATGGTTTAATTACTTGCGGTGTCGATTGCACATCAGGTTAAAAGTAACTACAATTCATGATGGATTTCTAAAATCGCAGATGCCCGCTGGAGGTGAAAATGTTATTAAATAACTATATTGCAGCGTTTATAACTACTTTAGTTTTGTTTTCATACTTATCAGCACCCGCTCAATTTCCACAGCTTCCAGATGCACGTCGTTTCGATAATAATCCAGAAGAAGTGGATCGATGGTTTAAACAATGTATAGAAATTAGTATATCCCCAAAGTTATTGAATTGTTATTCCGCAAAAATAGTTGTTTCTAAAAGTCAGATTACATTGGTTGATTAGGATTATAATATATGTCAAATCTTCCACAATAAACTATCAAATTATCCTAGATGTCAGAAGACCACATTGAAGTATCTAATCCGCCCACAAATGGGACTGATGAGTTAACTGTATTATATTTGTGATACAATTCTAAAGCTGGTAAGCAGTATGAGCGAGGTTTATTTCGGGCTGCCCGCTCATATTCATTAAGAATATTTTCTAATCTTTCCGGATAAAAATTATATTGTTCCATCCAGTATATTTCTTCATAATTTTGGCCGAGTTGGAATAAGTCACGAGCTAGGCTGTATCTTAATCTAGCTTTTTCATAAGCTGGAAGTAGAGAATAAAAGTCTTGCTTTGTCAGTGCTTTTACTGGAAGCTGAAAAATCAAAATACAACTTATTAGGGTTACAATCAGCTTGAGGGGTAGCAAATTTCGTCTATTTAACATTTTAGGACTCTCCTTATTTTCTGATTCTTCACAAATATTTCCAACTCCCTGTCCACTACAAAGACATTCAGTTCCTAAATCTAAAGAATATGGGACAGGACATCTTCTGTTTCCTCTACTATCACAGCAAAATGAGCCAGATCTAAACCTGATTGATAAACTATTTGATCCACTTGTAACTTGTAAAATTTTTTGGCCTGGAGAACTTGGTTCAAGCTTAGGAAGTTGATAAGTTTGTTGGCTTTTCGGTGAAAGTGTTATATTTTGGTTTATCCTGACTTCAGGACTTGACGGAATTGATGTAATCGCGCAATACGAGGGTGCTTTGAGCGAGAATCGTACCGTTATTGCTCAGTAAAAGTCCGACAACCAGAGGCCAAATTAATTCTGAAACAGCTCTAGTTTCATCGCCGTTAAGCATTTGCTTCCCCCACTGCACAATGAATAAAACCAACGAACCGACAGCGAATAAAATGCCAACCCGACACAAGGCGGCATAGAGTCCGCCGTTGAGGGTGTTTTGCCACAGTTCGTCAAAACCTTGTGCGACTAACGAACCACCTCCGGCGGCATTTTCTAACAGGTCGCCTGCGGCAAAATCGGCGATGAGGATGGGAGTTTTCATTGAACCCTCCACGCAGTAACCGCTAACTGCACATAGCAGTTAACGGTTAACAATTAAGGTTTATTGATTGGGATTGGAACCGATTTTAATGGCTTGCATTGTCCAGCCGGTAAGTTCCATGTTGTACGAGGTGAGGCGATTCAGATGCAGGCGATTGGTTGCCTGTTGTTTGGCTTGTTTTTCATCGATTTGCTTCAACATGGCGTTGGTTTGCAGGGTATTGAATTGACCCATTAAGTTGTCAGAACGCATTTGTCCTAACGTCGAGGCAATTTGAGGCATCTGATTGGCAATATTTTTTAGAACATCTTGAGTTGAAACGGCATTTTGAGCCTGTTCCCCTAACTGTTGGGTCGCCTCAACAGATTGCTTAGTTAGCTCAATTTGTTCTTGAGTGCGTTGCTGTCCTTCTGGCCCAGTACCTGCGGCAACCGTTGCTTCAACAATGGTTCGCCAAATCTTTTCCCCATTGGTGGCGGCGGCGACTACATCGTTGCGTTCGGTTGCATCTCCTTTGGCAGCAATGCTTTCTTCCACCGCTTGTTTGCTTTCTTCAAGACCGGGGATATTTAAATCGCCCATTGCTTGTTCCATCGCCGCTTGGATGTCAGCTTGCAAGCCTTCTCCAAATTTTTCCGCAGCAGATTGCAAGTGTTCTTGAATCTGATTAAAGTAGCTGGTAAACTGTTCCCAAAGCTTGCTCAAGGGATTGTTACTGCCGAAATCGAATCCCTTGGCTTGACTGGGAGGTGGGGCAGTTACAATTAATCCGAGGCTGAGTGCGATCGCTATAATTTTAGTTCGAGATTTCATCGACTTATCCTCCTAACAAATGTGGCAATTAAGCCACTTTATGTAAATGTTTTAATTTCGCTTGTTCCTGGGCTGCTTTTAGCAGTCCAGCAGCTTCCCCTGTCAGGGGTTCTCCTTTAATCATCTGGACGTATATCTCTGAAAATCTCACCAGTCCGGTGAGTGGGTCATCTTTATATTTGTTAAGGTATAAGGTTCTCAACTCTTGCTCATCTGGGTTGTTAGCAACAGCAGCCAGCAAGCAATGAGCGGGATAATATCGACAAAAGGTAAACTTGCTATTTTCATCCAGCAACCATTGAGAATAGATGCCTTCTTTCTTAGGAAAAAAGGATTCTGTAGAATTTCGCGAGATAAGTTCTGGAGGGGATTTGAAATATTTGATAAACGGTTCGATCGCCGAGGTTTGAATCCGACCGATGAGGCGGGTGGTGAGGTTGGCAAAGATTTTAGGAGCGGCTTTACTTTGATAGATACTATCGGGTTCTTGGGCAGATAAAATAACTCGAATCCCTGCCTTAGCCCCATTCGCACACAGCCTTCCAATCAGTTCAGAAATTGCTTCAAACTGGAATAAAATAGGAGCTTCATCTAGAAAAAAGATACTAGCTTTTGAACTAAGGGCGCGGCGGAGGGCAGCTGCATAAGCACTTAAAGCAAGAATTGCCGCATCTGCTTCGCTGCTTAAAGACCGCAAAGCAAAGACAAGCAATTTAGCATCGGTTCTAAAACTAGATGGTTTACTAATATTGTTAGATAAAGTTTGCTCCCACAACAGAAATCCTGAATGAAAGCTATCTTTCAGTATGATTTCGATGCGTTGAAATCTCACGGCGTGGATTTGTCCGGTAAACTGATGCCAAGTTTTCTGCCCTTGAAGCATGAGCTTTTCTACAAAGTCGGTTGTTTTGGTTTCTTCAGCACCTGCAACGGTGTAGGTGCAATAGAGTCTTAAAAATTTGGTCTGGCGAATTCCTTGTTGGGTTAATTCTCTCATTCTCAATCTTTCGGAACGTGCGA
>NZ_JBHFNP010000291.1:0-23233 GCF_041929235.1 Microseira sp. BLCC-F43 | reverse complement strand
TATCTGACATAGGTTGTCCGTCGCTGTCTGGGTAGATTATTTCTTTTGTGGTTTGGGTGGGGAGTTGTTGTACCATAACCGTTTTTAACTGGGAGGGGATGATTTTGATTGTAGCTGTTGGGGATTTGGGGGAGCGATCGCGCTGGGAATTGCCGTATATTTGTGATGCGAGCGATATGCATACCCTAGCTTGCGCGAACGCACTTTTCCCAGCCCGCCAGGGAATAAATTCCCAGGGCTTTTAGCGAAAGTCCGTTTTAACGGACTGAAAACTTTCTAATTAATCGGTTTTAACCCGGATATTCTGAAAGTATTGCCCAAGAGTGCATTTCCATCTTTCATTTCGGAAGCCAAAGGGATGGGGAATCATCTTCATGATTAGATTCTGACAAAGAGGCTACAATCGTTCTGTTTAAATGATGTGTTTTCTGATTTTGAACGTAAGCTACAGCTTGCTCCAGTTGCTTACCTCCCAGAGAAAACACACCATATCCCTCTTGCCAACCAAATTTATCTGAGGTAGGGGAGAAGCTATGGTTCAGATAATGGGCGCTACTCCCTTTAATGGTTTTAACAAAATCAGCAACAGATAGCTTCGGTGGAATAGAAACCACAAGATGAATATGATCTTCTATACCATTGATGGCATGAACAATACAAGCTAGAGAATCAGCTTTGCCAATAATGTAAGGATAAAGTTTAGTTTCTCTGTCACGATCAATCAGAGGTTGACGCTCTTTTGTTGCCCAAACAAGATGGTAGTACAGTCGCCAGAGAGCCATAAATAGTTTTCCCTATTGTTTAGGGTAGTTTGCCCAATTTTTTCGCTCGTGTAACATACCGCCAGGGAATAAATTCCCACAGCGAGTAGCAAAAGTCCGTTAAAACAAACTGGTTTGATGGCATTGAGTCGGTTTTAACCGACTTTCGCTAAAAGCCTTTGAAATTTATTTCCGGGCGGGTTGGGAGATTGACGCAACATCTGATATTTCCGATCGCGCTACAAAACAGATCGAACATCTGAATCTACCTGCTACTCATTCTCGCCCCACACATATTTTTTGCACGCAAGGCAGGCAGCTTTTTCATCTTCTGTTTGAGGATCTTTGAATGCGGGATGGTAACGCAATCGGTTACAGCAGACTTCCAGCCACGCCCGCCAACCGCCTCGCCACAAGCGAACTGTTTTATCATGACTGCCACTGACAATCATCTGCCCATCTCGGCTAAAAGCGACTGAACGGACATAACTCTCATGTCCTCGCAATGGCTGACCGATAGGGCGACCGTCAATGTCCCACAACCGCACTGTCTTATCCCGGCTACCACTGGCAATCATTTGCCCATCGGGGCTAAAAGCCACTGAATAGACATATTTCTCATGACCTCGCAATGGTTGACCGATGGGATTGCCTTGCAAGTCCCATAGACGGATTGTGTTGTCCCAACTGCCACTAACAATCCTTTGTCCGTCTGGGCTAAAGGCGACAGAATCAACATAACTCTCATGACCTAGCAATGGTTCACCTATGGGGTTGCCTTGTAAGTCCCATAGACGGACTGTGTTGTCCCAACTGCCACTAACAATCGTTTGTCCATCTGGACTAAAGGCGAGTGAATTGACTATATGCTGATGCCCCCGGAACGGTTGACCAATGGGCTTGCCCTGGATGTCAAATAACTGCACTGTGTAGTCAATACCTCCACTAGCAATCATTCGCCCATTTGGACTAAAGGCGACTGCACCATCAGCTTTCTGATGCCCTTGGAAAGGAGGAACTATAAGGTTGCCCTGGAGGTTCCATAACCTTACTGTGCCGTCAGCACTAACACTGACAATCATCTGCCCATCCGGGCTGAAGGCGACTGACAAGACATAACTCTGATGCCCTTGGAATGGTTCACCAATGGCGTTCCCCTCGATATCCCACAACCGCACCGTGTTGTCATCACTGCCACTAACAATCATCTTGCCGTCTGGGCTAAAGGCGACTGAAGTCACATGATTCTCATGCCCCCTCAACGGTTGACCAATCGAGTGGCTCTTGATATCCCATAACCGCACTGTCTTATCATGACTGCTGCTGACAAGCCGCTGACCATCCGGGCTAAAGGCGACTGACCAGAAACAATGATCTGAGAAGAAAGCATCCTCATGCCCTTGCAAAGGTTGACCGATAGAGCGACCTTGTAAGTCCCACAAGCGGATTGTATAGTCATTACTGCCACTGACAATCATCTTCCCGTCTGGGCTAAAGGCGACAGACCAAACAGAATCCTCATGCCCCACAAAAGGTTTACTAATGGGGCGTCCCTGGATGTGCCACAACAATACTGTCTCTAAATCCCACAACCGGACTGTTTTGTCTCTACTGCCACTGACAATCATTTTGCTATCTGGACTAAAGGCGACAGAGCAAACAGAATCCTCATGCCCTTGGAATGGTTTACCAATAGGTTCGCCCTGCAAGTTCCACAATCGGATTGTGGAGTCATTACTGCCACTGACAATCATCTTGCCATCCGGGCTAAAAGCAACTGAAGTAACATAATGTTCGTGTCCCCGGAAAGCTTGACCGATGGGGTTGCCATGTAAATCCCATAACCGAACCGTATTGTCACTACCGCCACTAACAATCATTTGCCCATCTGGGCTAAAGCCTACTGACCAGACACAATCCCCATGTCCCTGAAAGGGTTGACCTATCGGTTTGGCTGGCAAATTCCACAACCGCACTGTTCCGTCATAACTGCCACTGGCAATCATCTGACCATCGGGGCTAAAGGCGACACACCAAACAGAATCCCTGTGTCCCCAAAAAGGTTTACTAATCGGGTTGCCCTGTATGTCCCACAGGCGCAGTCTCCGATCAAGACTGCCACTGACAATCATCTTGCCATCTGGGCTAAAGGCAACTGAAGTGACTGACTTGTGGTGTCCCTGGAAGGGAATTGATACTCTGACGGTTTCCATCGCTCTATAGAGGCTAGTCTGAACTGAGCCGAGAATCTGCTTTGGCAATTTCTCCGCATTCTCACCCATTGTTTTAATTGCCAGAACTAGACTATCTAGCGGTTGGACGGTCAATAAATTCAGCACCCTCGCTGCCTGTTCTCGTAGCCGGGATTCAGTAAGTGCCTGCTCTAATTCGGCAATTCGGTCTTGTTCGTGGGTATCGCTTTTCTGGTAAAACTCCTTAGCTACAGCATCTAAATCCGGTTCTAATTCCAGCCATTTTGCCCTCGCTTGAGCCAGCAATCCGCCCATCATTAAATTGTCATCATTTGGCTGCTTCTGCCATTCCTTTAAAGCATCTTCTATCCGGTGAATCAGTCGTCGCAGTTCCCGGTTTTCCTGACGCCACTGGGCAAATCTTTTCCAACCTTCCATCAACGCTTCGTGGGCTAAATCGATCGCTTTAGTTTCTTGACTGAGATCTCGTATTTCGGGAGGTAGAACCTCCCTGCCCTCGTTCCCAGGCAAGAGCCTGGGAACGAGATCGTCGAGGCTCTGCCTCAACTGGCTATTGGTGTAAGATCTCTGTTCGCTTTCGCCTGTGACCAACAAGCGCCCTTGCACTAACCCGTCTAGAACTTTACTTAAACTCTCCCGGTGAATTCGGTTATCTCCGCCAATATCCAACAACTTGGCTTTGGGTTGTCGCTGTCGGGTGTCCTTGATTCCCTCACCCGTTCGCACCAATTTTAAACATATCCGTTTAATCGATTCTTTCTCCCCCTCGTCTCGTTCCCGCCCTGGAGAAATTGTCTGGAAATCCTGGTATTGATAAACTCGTTCTGCGTGACGATCCAGCGCCCCAATGACGCCACCCATCGCCTGATACTGCTCTAATGTCAGCCGATGTTTTTGCCGATCTCTTGACCACAATTGTGTTAAAGCAAATTGCAACAAAGGCAGGCTGCCGGGGTTTTGACCCACATCTTTGAGGATTTCTGCTAACAATCCCGACTCAAACTGATAACCCTGAAGTTCCGCAGGTTTAACTATTGCTTCCTCTAACTCTGCCCCCACCAAGGGCGGCATGTACGCGGCTTGATTTTGAATTAATTGTGTCAGGGATTCATAGTTCAAACAAGGTTCGAGAAAATCTGCCCGCATTGTGGTGACAATTGCCAACCGGGAGGAGGGAATTTCCGCAACTTGAGCCAGCAATTCGATAAATCGGCGTCTCTCTTTTTCCTTGGCACAAACCGTAAATACCTCTTCAAATTGATCGACTACCAACAGGAAATGCTCTGTCTTTGGGAGATGTGCGAGCAATTGCTCTAATCGATTGTCGGGATTGTGGATCAGATCGTCAAGTTCTGACTCGTTTCCCTCAAAGAATTGCTCAAAAGCTCGTTCTAGTTTGGCTAAGGGCTTGAACCCTGGTTTAATGATGTCTAAGACTTGCCAACCATTCTTTTCTAATGCTGGAATTAAACCCGCTTGAACTACAGAAGACTTGCCACTGCCGGATGCTCCAATTATCGGGATAAAATGAGATCGATCCAGCTTTTGGATTAGCTGCTGGATGACTTTATCCCGTCCAAAAAAGAACCGCGCCTGCTCTTTTTCAAAAGCCTGCAATCCTTGATAGGGACAAGTCTCATCGATAACGACTGTTTTCTGTTTAGGCTGATACTGCACTAAATGAATCGAACGTCCCCACCCCATGTATATCGGTTCTTGACCGCTGCGCTTGAGTTCCGTGGCAATAAAATCGAAAAGACTACCGCACCTAACTGTCCCATCGCTTCCAGCATTCTCTTCCCCCAATCCTTTGAGTAAAGCTGCTGTGAAAATGCTGTATTCCTCCCCTTCCCAAGCCGACTCAAAATCTCGACAAGCGGCTATTAAATAATAATCCTTCTGAGATGAGTTAAAAGCCGTTAAACTTTGTCTGACTAAATTGCTCTCCAAAATCGACCCAGCATGACAGCAATCTAACAGCACAACCAAACTGCTCAAATTTGATTCCAGGATTAACTGATTCAGACTGTCAAGGGCAATACCGCGCGTTGCGATCGCATTACTCGTACAATCAGAAGTTGCTAAATATCCCTTCTTTTTCCCCAAATTATCCGATACAGTAAAACCATGTCCGCTAAAGTAAATCAGAGCATCTTTTCTATCTGCCTGTTTCAGGATAAAATCTTGCAGCATTTGCCCCAAATCGCTGCCATTTAATCGTTCCCGTGCCACTTCATAACAGTTTTTCTCGCTATTCCACCTCTCCGGTAAGCGCTTGACTTGCCAATCACCATAACCGGGTTGTGCCAAAATGCTTGCTACTGCTTCTGCATCCTTGGTAGGCTTAGTCAGACTGCCTAAACTGCTGTCGTACTGGGCAATTCCAATCACTAGGGCGTATCTGGTCATGGTGCTAGATTAAACCGGGCGGCAAAGTTTGTGACCTATGTCTATTAAGATACACAGAGATTGCGGTAAATTCGCGGATAGAATTACAAACTATAGCTTATAGTAAGGTCAATTATGTCAGAAGTACAACGCCTGCTGATCCAAGAAGGGGATGAAACTTACGAAATTTACGTGGAAGCCGATACAAGTACAAGTCTGCCAGAACTTGGGACTGGGGGTAAGCGTCCTGGAGAAAAGGGCGGTACTAAAGATTTAGTCGATATCGAAAAAGCCCAAAAAGCGATCCGGGGTTATGCGCTTTTTGTTATCGGTGCTTTCAAGAATTTTGCCGCTGTTGAGGTGCAAGAAATCAATATCAAATTTGGTCTAAAGTTTACTGGGACGGCGGGGATTCCTTTAATTACCCAAGGGTCGGCGGAAAAAAATGTAGAAATTGAAGTTAAGTGTAAGTTTCCAGATCGCAAAAATAACTCAAGTACGAGTTGAGGGTTTATCCGAAACCTGGTCGGGGCACGGCATTATTAAGATTTCGGGTTTGACGACCAATGTTTCTGGTGCCGTGCCCCTACGTTTCAAACATTTTATGATTTAACTGGTGCGAAAGGTGACGAAACAGGAATCATACAACCGTTGCACAATCCGCGAGACTTCGCAGCAATTTTCCATTGGTTAGAACGCAAGATGGTAGGGGCACGGCACGAGTAAGTTTTGTTTCTGGGCGCAAAGTTTTTGAATGCCGTGCCCCTACCGCCCGGTTGATGCGACGAAAAATGGTTATCAGGTATTGCAACAGGTGGGCGATCTGGCACAAGCGATCGCACACCACCCTCCAACACTCAACGACGAGTCAAATATCCTCGCCTGCGAGTCAAATATCCTCGCCCACGAGTCTTTGAACCTCGGCAATGAGTATATTTTCTCAATCTGCATGTCCGCAACGTGTAACAATCAATTCTTGACCTTGGATTGCGCGTACAAACTGGGAGGATTGGTGGAAATGGATGTCAGCTTGATAGTATCCAACATCTTGACTCCACCTGTCCTGGCGTTTTTTTTGGGCGTGGTGGCTGTTTTTGTCCAGTCGGATCTGGAAATTCCGCCTCCCGTCGCCAAAATGTTCTCGCTGTATCTGCTATTTGCGATTGGGTTTAAGGGCGGGGTGGAACTGGTAAAAAGCGGCATTAGTCAAGAGGTGATTCTAACAATTTTGGCGGCGATGTTGATGTCGGCATTTGTTCCAGTCTATACGTTCTTTATTTTAAAGATCAAGCTAGACCCGTATAATGCAGCTGCAATTGCATCCTCTTACGGTTCCATCAGTGCCGTTAACTTCATCGCCGCCATGTCTTTCCTCAACCAACAGGGGATTAACTTTGATAGCTACATGGTAGCAGCCGTTCCTTTAATGGGATCTCCTCCGATTATTGTCGGTTTAATTTTAGTCAATTTATTCACGACAGATGGGGATAAGCGAGAGTTTGCTTGGTCTGATGTGTTAAAAGAAGCCTTTTTCAACAGTTCGGTATTTCTGCCAGTTGGTAGTCTGATCGTGGGAGTCCTGACGGGTGAAAGCGGTTGGCACAAGTTGTCACCCTTTACCCAAGATTTGTTTGACGGGGTTCTCACCTTCTTTTTGTTAGATATGGGACTGCTAGCAGCTAGAAGAATAAAAGATTTGCAGAAAACCGGATCTTTCCTGATTTCCTTTGCCATACTAATTCCAGTCGTCAATGCTACCATTGGTTTGCTGATTGCCAAAGTCATCGGCATGTCGCCAGGAGATAGTTTATTATTTTCCGTTTTGTGTGCGAGTGCTTCTTATATTGCCGTTCCCGCAGCGATGCGGCTAACGGTTCCCGAAGCGAATCCGAGTTTATACGTTTCCACTGCTTTAGCGGTGACGTTTCCGTTTAATATCACCGTCGGCATTCCCTTGTATCTATACGGCATCAATCTTTTTTGGAGTTAATCTAAGAACGCAGTCAAACGCATCGAAATTATTGCCAATTACACCGAATTGGAAAGGATTTTAAAAGGGCTAGATAAAGCAGGGGTACCGGGTTATACAGTAATTCGGGATGTGGCAGGTAAAAGTACAAGAGGCGATGGCAAGCACGATTTAGCAATGACGATGCTCGATAATGTTTATATTGTCGCTTTCTTTCCCACTGAAAAACTCGATGCAGTGGTGGGAAATATTAGAGCAATTCTGAATAAATTAGGCGGTACTTGTTTTATTTCCGATGCAATGGAGTTGCGAACAACTAAGTGCGTTGGGTAAAAGTAAGGTGCGTTACACTGCGTATATCTCGTTCCCAGGTTCAACCTGGGAACAAAAATATAAAGGCTCCTACCTCTATATAAAAGTAAGGTGCGTTACACTGCGTTAACGCACCCTACGGTTTCGCCTCATTAAGCGAAATTCACCTAATTCTGTGGTGAAATCCCATTGTTTGTAAAACTCAATCATTTCTGGCAAGCAGCAGAGGTCGATATGTTCCACTTGTTGTAAATCTGGATGTTCTACAACGGTATCGATTAACAGTTTGCCTAACCCTTTACCGCGATAATCTGGATGAACAATTACGTCGAAAAGAATGGATCGATAGACGAAATCGGTGAGAACGCGGCAGAATCCGATTAATTTGCCCTGGCGCGATTCTATTCCCACAATCATATTAGTATGCTCCAACATTTTATCAAGATCGGCACGCATTCTTTGCTGCGACCAAAACGCATTTTTATAAAGTTCCATCAAATCATTTTTTTGTGCTTCGTTTAACTGGAAAATAACGTTAAATTCCATGAGGTAAACCCCTCTGAGATGAAGCGATAGCATTATAGCGCGTCTGGCGTCGGGGTTGGGTGCTTGCCCTAATGCACCTGAGAGTGTAAGAATGTAGAACAATTGTGAATCCATTGGAAAACAGGCAAAATGAACGGTATTCAATTGTTTGAATTCCCCGACAATGCCAAACTATTTGGACTTGGCCCTGAAGTCGGCAGGTGGTTGTTTATTCCCTTGGGTATACTTGTATTACTCTGTCTAGGAACGGTCTATTCCTGGAGTATTTTCAGCGGCCCTTTTGAAGCAGCACTCCAAACCAAACCCGGTACAATTTTACTGCCTTTTTTGGTACTGGGAGTGATGTTTACCTTGGTAATGCCGATTAGCGGATTGTATATGAATCGGTGCAATCCTACCATGCTCACCGCTACAGGTGGAATTGTTGTAGGAATTGGTTATTTGCTATCAAGCATTGCCCCAAATTTACCTTGTTTAATCCTTAGCTACGGTGTCATCACCGGCATCGGCGTCGGCATGGCTTATGGGGTTCCTTTGGCAATTTCTGCGCGGTGGTTTCCCGACCGCAAAGGTTTTGCAGTAGGCATGACTGTTGTAGGTTTTGGTCTTTCGCCATTGGTGACAGCACCTTTGGCATTTGCCCTAATTAAAGCATTTGGCGTTCGTTCGACGTTTGTAATTTTAGGTATGGCATTTACCTTGATTATTCTGGCAATTTCAACAGTTTTAAGAATGCCGCCTCCTCGTTGGAAACCTCCAGGTTGGAATCCGAAAGAAGAGATAATTGCTGACAATACAGACAGCAATGCTTCTGCCCAATTGCCGATGGTGCAGACGCAAACTTTTTATGGATTGTGGCTGTGCTACATTGTGGGAACGTTTGTCGGATTGACTGCGATCGCAACTACTGCCCAAGTCGGTCGAGAACTCGTCGGACTCCAACCGGAAAATCTCACTTTCGCCGTGGCTTTATTTGCCGCATTCAACGGCATCGGGCGTCCTTTATTCGGTTGGCTAAACGACCGCCTCAAACCCAAACTTACAATCGTCGCGATTAATGTACTCATCCTAATTGCGTCGATTTTGATGTTAAATACCACTCAGGGTCAGTTGGTCAACTTTTTAGTGGCTTTTTCCATATTCTGGTTTTGTTTGGGTGCTTGGTTAGCCGTCGCACCTGCTGCTACGTTGAGCTTTTTCTCAATTGAGAATTACCCCAGTAATTACGGGTTACTGTTTACTTCCTTTGGGATTGGAGGTTTATCGGGCATTTTTACAGCGGGTGCAATTCGCGGAATTTTTGGTAGTTTTGCACCGTTTTTTTATATCACGGGGATACTTGCGATCGCCGCCATCATCGTGGCAACATTTTTCCTCAATCGTCCCCGGAAGACTGCGATCGCAGACTTCCTTTATAAATGGGTCATTACTCCCATTATTCCCCTGCTTTGGTCGTTGGTGGAATTCCTGCTAGCGGTGGCGACACCGAAAAAGATGCGATCTCAATAAACACAGTCGCTTCCCCACGTAATTTATAATCTTGCTAATGTCCACCAACCTACACATATCAGGGATGAACGCACAATGGGCAAATATAATTTTAGCGATCGCGAACGCTTTGAAATGACGGGACTGATCGACTATTCCGCCTTACAGTCCCTTCCCCAAATTTGGGAAACTACTTCCCAACTGTTCCCAGATGTGGTGGCGTTACTTGACCCCCACGCCAAACCTAGGGTATCTCTAACTTACGCCCAGCTATACGCACAAATCCAGCAATTCGCTGCCGGAATCCAGGCATTAGGTCTAGAATCCGACGCAAAAGCACCCATTCCATCCCGCGTCGCTTTATTTGCCGATAACAGTGCGCGGTGGATGATTGCAGATCAAGGGATAATGCTGGCGGGTGCGGCGAATGCGGTGCGTTCTTCTGCCGCCGAACGGGAGGAATTGCTGTATATTTTGGAACACAGCGGTAGTACGGGGTTGGTGGTCGAAAATCTCAAAACCCTCAAGAAATTGACGCCAGAATTATTCGATTTGCCGGTACAGTGGGTGGTGTTGCTATCAGATGAAACTCCGGAAATCATCATGGGATTGAAACCGATCAATTTCTGGCAATTGATGAAGATGGCATCAAATTATACGCTAAAACCCGTCAATCAAAATCCCCAAACTTTGGCAACTTTAATTTACACCTCCGGGACGACGGGGAAACCCAAAGGCGTGATGTTAACCCATGAAAATTTTATCCATCAACTGATTGCACTGACATCAGCGATCCAACCTTCAGTCGGCGATCGCACGCTTAGCATCCTCCCAACTTGGCACAGTTTTGGACGAATCGGAGAATACTTTACCCTTGCTCAAGGTTGCACTCAAATTTATACCAATCGTCGCTATCTGAAACAAGATTTGCAAACTTATACACCGCAATACGTCGTCGGCGTACCGCGTTTGTGGGAATCGATTTACGAAGGAATTCAAGGGTCTTTCCGCGATAAATCGCCCCGGATGCAGAAATTTATCCAGTCTTTTTTAACTGTGAGTCAAAGTTATATTAAAGCAGTTCGGACTTGGAAAAGACTGGATTTGGAGAATCTTAACCCTTCGCAATCGCAACTCGTCCAAGCTTGGGTAAAAACCATCGCCCTCGCACCCCTGCATTATCTGGGAGAAATGCTCATCTACAAAAAAATTCAGCAAGCAACGGGGGGTAAATTAAAACAATTAATCTGCGGCGGCGGTTCTTTAGCGCAACACTTAGAAGACTTCTTTGAAATTATCGGAATAGATATTCTAGTCGGATACGGACTAACGGAAACCGCACCCGTTTTAACAGTGCGTCGTTACTGGCGAAACCTGCGCGGTTCTTCGGGTTTCCCCATCGCAAATACTCAAATAAAAATAGTCGATTTAGAAACCCATCAACCATTACCCACAGGTCAACGAGGTTTAGTTATGGCGCGGGGTCCCCAAGTCATGCAGGGATATTTTCTCAACCCAGAAGCAACGAAAAAAGCAATCGATCCAGAAGGTTGGTTTGATACAGGCGATATTGGTTGGTTAACCCCAGATGGTCAAATCGTTCTCACGGGTCGCGCCAAAGATACGATTGTTTTAACCAATGGAGAAAATATCGAACCTCAACCAATTGAAGATGCTTGTTTGCGGAGTCCTTTGATTGACCAAATTATGTTAGTTGGTCAAGATCGGAAGTCTTTGGGTGCTATAATTGTAGTAAATTTAGAAGCTTTAGAACAGTGGATAAAAAAGAACGATAAAGCGCAACTAAAAGCGGGAGAAATTAACCTGAATAGTAAGGAAATTCGAGACTTATTTCGCGCTGAACTAAATCGGGAAGTGCGAAATCGTCCTGGATATCGTCGGGATGATGAAATTATTGCTTTTGAGCTAATTAAAGAACCTTTTACAATCGAAAATGGCATGTTGACGCAAACATTGAAAATTCGCCGCAACGTCGTAGCAGAAAGGTATCGCGATTTAATCAATTGGATGTTTGCATGAGAGGAGAGAAATGATGAACAGTCATCGAAGAAGACTGGGGGAAGCGGAGATAGGGAGACGCGGAGGAAAGAAGTTTCTCAAGACTCGCGTTGGGAACTTCCGTTCCAAGACGGGTGTGAGACCCCGATTGAATCTTCTGATTCAGTCGATCGCGTTCAGTCTCTGTCTCAATCCCCGTCTGAACCTTGTCCCCGCGTCTCCCCCTCCGGTGCGTCTCCCCCTCCCTGAAGCTATTATTGCAGCAGCACTGATATTTTTGCTGGGCAATTCTCATACTCCTGCTCAAAATATCGCACCGCAGGAACTATCTGGGGATATTAGCATTACCCTGAAACAAGGGTTGTGGAAGTCAGGGGAAAAAGCAATCGCGTATCAGGATATTACCTTAGATTTAGCCTGCGAACAAAGTAGATGCAATCGCGAAGTTTGGGGTTATGCACCCCAGTTCAACCAAGCCGACCATCAAGGTACAGTAGAAATCATCCAAACAGATCGCACCCAGGGTCCTTGGCGTCTGCGAGTCAAAATCAAAACCAGTCCCGATCCTTGGGTGCAAGTAGTAGGAGAAGCCGACTATCAAATAGAATTAAAACTACAACAAAACCAGCTAGTCGGCACTTATTCAGGCAGCTTTAAAGAACGGTCGGTAAAAGGGGAAATCAGCGGCGTTATTCGTCCCCATTGGCCTAAAAAATTGCCCAACCATCTCCCGATTAATTCACAAGAACATCCCCGATTAATTTTTCGAGAACAGCAACTTCCAGCCTTACGCGAAAAGGCAAAAACTCCTACAGGTCAAGTTATTATCGCTCAACTGAGAAAAAGTTTAACCGGAAAAATCTATTACGATAGCTATGGGCCCAATGGCGGTTATCACGCTGCCGGTCATTGCTTTCTTGCTTTATTAAACGAAGGGCAACAACCAGCAGAAACCGCATGGCAAATTGTAGTAAACTCAATCAATCAACCCGGTCCCCGCTTGTTAGAACAGTCCTCGATTGTTGCAGGTATTGCCTTAGCTTACGACCTCTGTTATAACGCCTGGGACGAAGGGCGACGCAAAAAGATAACGACTTGGTTAGCACAGCAAACTACAAGCTTAATAGCAGGAACAAAAGACCCAGCTTGGAACCCCCACCCCCAAAGCAACTGGAATGCTAGGGCGCGCGGTGCAGCGGGTTTAGCTGCTTTAGCAATTTTAAAAGAACCAGACGAGTTTTTTAGCGAACCGACCAACCCAGAACTCCTGCTAAAAATTGCCGAACGCAACATTAAGCGCTACATGAAAGTTGCGATTGGAGAGCATGGTTTTGGCACTGAAGGCGATCTTTATACCCGGGAATCTTTATATGCAATTGTGCCGTTTTTACATGCATATCAAAACGTTTTAGGTAAAGACCTCGTGTCAGGTTCGAGTGGGGAATGGTTCTTACCCCATTACGTTATGCGAATAGTCAGACGAGGGGATTTAGTAGCCGCCCCGACTTACGGACGCCACCGAATTAGCCCAGATGGTGTGTTATTTGCGCTTGGTTTGGGGATAGTTCCAGAACGATTTTTACCAGGCGTGCAATGGTTTTTCAATCGCTACTTTGGTTGGCAAGGAGATCGAACTTTTGGCATTTCAGAATATGGCCCCCACGAGGCAATTTTCGCCTTAGTCGGATATCGCGAAGATATCGCACCTATCAACCCGGCGGAAATATTTGGTCGCGTATTGGTAGACGAGCAAAAAGGTTTTTATTCTTTCCGCAACCAGTGGCAGGATGACCAGGATTTTGTCGCGAGTATTTATTTAAAACGAGAACCTTTACGTAAATCTTGGTCATTTCCCGATGCGGGTAGTTTTCGCATTTGGGGTAGAGGAGGAAAGTGGGCAGATGCGGGGCCATCCAATCGGAAACAAGAGGATGAAAATGTGGTGCTGACCGATGAGAAATCGGCTTTTATGGGAGCGCAACCGATTTTCTTTCAAGCAGAAGCAAATGGGTCTGGGGTGGTGAGTTTGAGGAGAGAGAATTGGGTGCGATCGCTTGCCGTAGACTACAGTAGCGCCAGTGGCGCACCGGGTTTATTTGTAGTAGTTGATAAGTTTACAGATGGGGAAGCATTGCAGGAGAAAACTTGGGTAATGCATACCCAAGAAACGGTGAAGATTGACGGTCGGCGCTTTACAATTCAAGCCGCTTCTGGCGCCACCATGCAGGGAACGTTTGTGACGCCGTCAAATGTAAAAATCGCGTTTGAACCGCGGGAAAAAGGGGGAGTTTTGCGGGCAACTGGCAGCGGAGGCTTTTTTGTTGTCATGACCGTACAAAACGGGGCAGCAACCAAGGTAGAAATTGAGGGTAATGGTTTAGATTCGCGGGTGAAAGTTGGGGGGCAAACGATTGAGTTTAGAGAAAATAGAATTATTTTGTCAGAGCGATAGAATTGGATAAAGCGGGCAATTGCCATCTCGGTTACACTTACTTTGCAGGTCGCCCAGTCAGCTAAAAATCTATAATTAAGGCTAATATCATGTCCGGTTAATTACTTGTAATAAAAACTTCTCCGCGTCAGAGCGTTCCCGCGTCTGGGCGTCAGCCCTAATTATAAGCCTTCAACCGGACACGATATAATTCGACATCGGGCAGCTTTGGCATGGCTATTTTAAAAATCAGCTAATTTATTTACAGATATCTAGAAAAATTTTAGGCAAAATTGTATCATGATTAACTCAAGTTGGTAGTTACATCCCTTGGCGCTGGTAATAGGTAATGGTGTTCCCAGGCAGGAGCAGTGTCAGGGTAATTGTCAAGAATAGACTGCCAATGAATCCAATTACCAATTACCAATTACCCATGTCACAACTATTACCTAGCAATTGACAAGGTTAAAATTGAATGGTTATATTACAATCCAATTCAGGAATGGAGGATTTAATCATGACAACTGTGGCAGTAGAAAAAAACGTTATGACAGAAGAAGAAGTAGCAAAGCTGTGGGAAGCGTTCAAAGTATTTGATACAGACGGCAGCAGTTGCATCTCAGTAGAGGAACTGGGGCAGGTGATGCGTTCGTTGGGGCAAAGTCCCAGCGAAATCGAGCTGCGCGACATGATCAAAGAGGTAGACGTTGATTTATCGGGCAGTATCGATTTTGAAGAATTCAAAGCGCTGATGGTGGCTCAAAAAGGAGACCGCAAGAGCCGTCTTAAACTAGCATTCAGCGTATTTGATGAGGACGGCAGCGGTGAAATTACTGCTAACGAGTTACGCAGCGTGATGAGTCAGTTTGGGCTGACAGATCGAGAACTTGATGAGATGATCAAAGAGGTTGACCATGATGGCGATGCCTCTATTGACTTTGAGGAGTTCGTCAAGCTAGTACCGGATGAGTCAGAAATAACAAGCGGCTATACAGATTCACCCATTCCCTCCACCAATCGCACAAATTATACAGCTGCTCCTGCAACCACTGATGCCACTCCACAACAAACAGTCGGTGACATAGACCAGGAAGTGGTGCGGTTGAAAGAAATGCTTGTGCAAGACTCACAGGGTCAAAAGGAGCGCGGTACCTCCCGCCTGCAAATGCAGATTGGCATGTTCCGTTTGATTCAAGGAGCAGCATACCGCAGCTTCCGGGAAAGTTTCTGCGCCAATCACGAAACTCACCTGCGGGTGCGAAACCTGCCTTACAAAATTACTGATTTTGTACAGTTTATCAAGTTGGCGATCGGGCTCTACAAAGGGTTAGGTGTAGTGGAAGAAGCTTGCTACCCTTTGTTGGATGCAGTTGTTGATTCTATTACAGCTGAGTACGCGCGACTCGAAGACCGGATCTTGAACTGGAAGACAGTAGAAAAAACGCCAGAAATGTTGGCAGAAGAGAAGGCGATGTTGGAGGCGCGCAGTAAATCTACCAGCGTCAAGCAGAAGTTTGCGGCGGGGGTCGAGTTTGCCATCACTATGAAAAAGAAGCATTTCAGCTTCCGCGATATCGCCGAGGGCGTGCTGGCGATCAACGAACTCAACCGACTGCGGCAGATGGAAGTGAATCAGGAACTTGCTCCCCCAACCGCCAAATCAGAGGGAGACCCAAAAGATTACCTGAAAAAGTGGCACCGCGTCATCCTCAAAGATGCTTCAGAAGGAATAGATGGTGCAATGATGCCGGTAGCTTACTGGTACGAGGATTTCATGCCGAAGCTGCTAGCTGCGTTCAACGTCAGCACCGCCGCCGATATCCAGAACAACACGGTACCTGACGAGGCGGCGTTGAACCAGTGGTACGAAACTACCAAAGCGCTAGGAGAGTTTGACCGCTATGGGGCAGATGTAGCAGAGAACTTTCCCAAATCCACGCCAAAACAAAAGCTGGAAATCAAACAAGCATGGCGACTCACCCACCACTACCTCAACGGCGTGCAGAAACGCCGCGAACGCCAGGAGTTTGGGCGCGAGTCAGGTAGTCTGTCCCAGTACGTAGCCTTCATTGACCTGTATCTAGGTCGGAGTGATGTCAAGGACGCCGGGATGCGCGTCAGCTTCCCTTACTACATTGGTCCAGCGGTGTGGCGCTTCTTCCATACTACCGCTGAGATCGTCTGCACCAAGACACCCGAACAGCAAAAAGCCCTGGTGGCAGTCTTCCAAGACTTCATCAAAATGTTTGCCACCATGTACCCTTGCCCCTACTGCCGCCACCACTTCAATGCCTACGTCGTCCAAAACAAAGAAGTGGATATGTATCCTGTAGAGTATCTTTTGCTTGGGCGCAACCCCCGCTTGTCTACATTTGAAATGTCAATCGATGCCAAGCTGTCTGCGGTTGTGGATGGCCCCTCTCTGCGCTTATTCTTCTGGAAACTGCACAACACCGTCTCCTCATCGATTGCCCGCACAGAAGAGTGGTATCACAAGGATCAGAAAGCATTCTACACCACCCGCTATTGGCCTAGCTTTGATTCTGAACTGGCACGCGCCAAAGCGCTCAAACACCTCAGCATTACCATCGAGCGCATATCCCGCCTCTATGGCTTGCTCAAACCGGCATCGCGGTTAGCAGGGATCAGAGAAACATTGCAAAAGTTGTTGGAAAAAGGCGATGAGCAAGGCATCAGCGAAGCTTGCACCCTAGCCCTTGATTATATCAAGGAGTTGGAGGAGGCTCTCATCAGCGGCAACTTCCTACAGGAGACGTACAGCTTTGACCCTGACCTCGTGGATAAAGCTCCCTACTTCAGTCCTGAAGAGGAAGAATTTGCACGCAGTGGCATCTTCGTAGAACTTACTTAACGCAAGTTGCTAGTTATAAACTTCTTGCTAATTGCTAATTGCTAATTTCTAATATAGGATTTTTACCAATCTCGCCATTAGCCATTAGCCATTAGCTGCTATGCATGAGATAACTAGCAACTTGAGTTACTTAGTAGAGTTATTGTAGGGAACATCAATCAGCTTTGTCCCTAAGTCGAAGGTTTTCTGCCCCTATTGTAGGGAACATCAATAAACTTTGTCCCTAAGTCGAAGGTTTTCGGCCGCCGTGCCCCTACAACCAATTTTAATCATTTAGATTTAACCGGAAACGATATGATATCATGTCCTCTTGCAACGGTTGTGTAACTGCTAATAGCTAATCGCTAATGGCTGCTCTGGAGGCAATTGACAATTAGCAATTAGCAATTAGCAATTAGCAATTAGCCATCCATACACTACCGATACCTAAGGACATGATATGATTTATCCGGTGGATGAAAAGCGACCCGCTTTGTTGACCTAAGCCAAAGCAAAGAAGAAATCAAAAATTAGCTGACTGTTGCCATAAAGCTTATTGCAACGACGATTGAAGAGATATTTGGTGGCAACGTTTCGGAATTCTTAAGCATGAGTATGACATTAATGCTGAGAGAGCTTCGTATTTTGATAGATGTGCAGTTTGAGCGTTTGTCCTCTTTAGAAAAGGCTGGCAATTGAGCAAGAGCAACTTTCGCTGCCAGAGTTGCGAGAAAATATTTTACGACACAGGTCCTGCGCCAGCGTTCTATGCTAGAAAAAAGCGCAAGTAGCTTGACGATCCAACCTGTGGTTATCGAATACGTTACAGAACGATTAGTCAATCAAGTATGTCAAGAAATTTTTGAACTAATTCAAACTAATTCAATTGATAAAATGCAAGTGTTGAGGAGCCATAGATTAAATAAATTAAAGTATACAGATGATGCCAAAGAGGATGTGTATAAGCCGCTCCTTACATTGGTTAAGAACAGATTGTGTAGCGAGAGCTATTTTAGAAATGAAATCGCTCTGGCAGAGCAGCTAAATCAAATTTTATTATTCCTGGATGGTAAATCTGCGCTAGAGTTAGGATATGCAGCTGACAACTTTCAGAATCTAATATTGCAACTGTAGACGGATTTAAGCTGTCAGGATTTGTCCTATGCTCTTTCATGAGTAAGTAGCCAACTTCCTGGCTTAAAACAAGTCTCAGTATTCTCTGCCAAAATCGAAATCAGCTATGCAGGAAAGGCAAACTTTCAACGCTGTATGAATCTCACTCCCGGAGAGATAATAGGTGGACACTACAGAATTCTCTGCCTCTTAGGACGAGGAGCATTTAGTCAGACCTATCTAGCGGAAAATTTGTACCGACTTAATGGCGCTAAGTGTGTCGTCAAACAACTTCAGCTGATTATAAGCAGTCGATTAATTTTGGAGAATGCACGACACCGCTTCTTGAGAGAAGCAATAGTACTCGAGAACTTAGGCATACACGCTCAAATTCCCAGACTTCTGGCTTACTTTGAGGAAAATCAAGAATTCTATTTAGTTCAGGAATATATTGATGGTTGTCAGGTTAGCAAAGAAATTAAAGAAGGCAAACGATGGAACGAAGATCAGGTCATTGCCTTGTTGCAGGATGTTTGGGAAATCTTAGCGTTTATTCATCAGCATGGTGCGCTCCACCGCGATATCAAACCTTCCAATTTAATCATACGCAAATCAGATGGTAAGATTGTTATAATTGATTTTGGTGCGGTCAAAGAAATCAACACTTGGGCAGTTAATGGTAAGCGTCAGGAAAAGGGGACACATTCAATTGGTACAGCGGGATATATGCCACCCGAACAATTAGAAGGGAAGCCAAGGTTTAGCAGTGACATTTATGGCTTAGGCATGACAGCAATCCATGCCTTAACAGGGATTTTACCAGCTGAAATACAACGAGATGAAAAATATTTTCATTTGTTCTGGCGAGAACAAGCAGGACAGGTGAGCAACAAATTAGCCATGATTTTAGAGAAAATGGTGTGTTACTACCCTGGCGAGCGCTACGAATCGGCAACTGAGGTTCTGCGTGACCTACAGAACATAAAAAATAGTAGAAAAAATTATTTTGTCACTCATATTGCTGGCAGAGATATTGTTATTGTTGGCAAAAACAGTTCATTTGGGTCACAAAAAAATCCCCTATTAGTAACATTATTGAGCGGTTTCATCAGCTTTATAGCGGTAATAACATACATCGTCAACACCATTTTACCCAGATATCAGGCTGATAATCTATATAATCAAGCTAACGAACTGGTGAGCAAGCAGCAATACGAAGCAGCTCTTCAAATCTACGACCAAGCAATTCAGATAAATCCAGAATTTTATCAAGCATTGAATCGCTATCTTGAGAGTCTCGAGTCATGCCACCAAGCAATTAAAATCAACAAAAACGACGTTTTTGCTTGGAATTGCCAAGGTATTATGCTTAACAACTTGGGGGAATATGATCGAGCAATTGCTGCCTACGATCGGGCAATAAAAATCGACCCAAAGTTTGAAGATGCCTGGAATAATAAAGGCCAAACGCTAATGCAGTTGCATCGATATAAAGAAGCAATTGTTGCCTTTGACACAGCGATTAAAATCAATCCAAACTATCTTTTTGCCTGCAATAACAAAGCGATATCTTTGTCTAAATTGAAGCGATATGACGAAGCCCTTGCTGCCTTTGACAAGGCTATACAAATCAGACCAGATTACCAACCAGCAATAGAGGGTCGAAAGCAAACTATAAAGCAATTGGGTGGTTAAATATCTAGGATTTAAGGGAAAGCGATCGCATCTTCAGCCTGCATCCGCTTCTATCCTCAATTCTCTGTCGATACTATTTTAAACTAAGATATTGCACCAGTAGCAAACTGAATCGAGGCAGATCCTCTAACATTCGTTCCCAGGTGGTCGCCTGGGAATTAGCAATTAGCAATTAGCAATTAGCAATTAGCAATTAGCTGACTGTTGCCAAGTCGGGATATTCATCATCCATCGAAGTGCGGAAGAAGAACATACAGCCGCCGTTGGTATGAGGTGAATGAGTTGAACCAGCACGGGATCGAATATAATCTCCCGCACCATAAACTTGATTTTCTATGACTAAATCCCCTTCCAGCATGTAAATTTCCTCGCCAGTAGCATGAATGTGGAAGGGATAGCGGACACCGGGTTCTGCTCGCAATAAACCGACAATTTCACGCTTAATTGGATCGATATGAAGGCGCGCAATCGAAACACCCGCAACTCTGGAATGAGGTCGCCATTTGAGTTCTTGCGATCGCACGCTCAAAAATGGCGATGGCGGCGTTTTTTCTTCAACGGTGACTGGATTATCTAAACCGAGGCGATCGAACAACCGCTCTTTTAAATCTGCTTTCATTTCAACGGTGGGACTACTGTAGGGAATTGCCGCCGCCGCTGTTTGATATTCCGCTAATTCTTGTGCCAATTCTGGACATTCGACTAATTGCTGCTCAACCCACGCTCGCTCTTCTTCGCTCAGCAGATCGAGGGCATAAAGTGGAGCCAATTCGCAAAAGCAGTAGTTATCAGAATTCATTTGATCGATCCGCCTTGAATTTAATTTTTCAACCTTGAGTCGTCACCAGTTCTCTTCAGTAGCGAGAATAGATTTTAACTTATTCAAGCCTAACCGAATTCTGGTTTTGACCGTTCCCAACGATATCCCAGTTTGAGCCGCAATCTGACTGTGACTTAGCCCCTGATAATACGCCAGTTCAATGACTAACCGCTGCTCATCCGGTAGCGTTTTCATCGCCGCCATCATTCGACTGCGACGTTCTGCAATAAACGCTTCCTCGAATAGATCTACGCTATCCGCTTGAGGTTGGATCTCTACAGCATCGATAGAAAAAGTCGTCGCTGGATGAGTTCGCTGGAGTTTACGGACGCGGTCTAAAATGCGACTGCGGGCTATGGTAAACAGCCAGGTATCGACTCTGCCTTTTTGGGCATCGTAGCGATCGCCTATCCGCCAAACCTGAGCAAACACATCCATGACAACTTCTTCGCTTTCTTCAACCGATCTTAAACTTTTAAACGCGAAGGCGTAGATAATTTTGGCATAGCGATCGTACAGAGCGGACAGAGCAGCCTGGTCGCCCTGGGAAATTCTCGTTAAGAGCGAAACATCATCAGGATTAGGAGGAATCTGCAATGAACTGCTCCGATCTACAATACTCTTGATCGGAGTTTACTCCAATCTAAGTAACAAATCATCGCTTTTAACGTCTCATCTGGCCAACTTACTTATTACATCCGGGGGTGCAATAAGCCTTGGTTTTCCATCCAAGTCTAATGGTTAGAGTCGAGGGGGATGTTACCATCCCACCCCTCTCCTGCGAAACCGGACATGAAAATTTCTCTTCATCCGGCTACTCAATGTGTTTCCCTTGTCACTGTGGGACTTCTTGACCGTTTGACTTTTGATAACCGGAATGTCGTTGCTCCACTCCCAATCTACTTTTTCCCATTGTTGGGCTAGTTCCTTGAGAAATTTTGAGTGTTCTTTCTTCCGGGTTGCTATTAGGTCAATAGCAGTCTTTTCATCGTGGCAATGTCGATGTAACAGTTGTAGATTTTTCCACTCATCCTTACCGCCTAGCGATCTGGGGACTTTGCGATCTACTTCCATCACATCCCATTCAAGAAAACCTAGTCCGCACCAGGGACATTTACCCTTTTGCTGTTGTAGCAGCTTAACCTTACGACTTGGTAGTTCAGGGTGTCTCCCTAGTCTTGTACTCGAGTAAACTGAATCGCCGTCGTATGGGCTTTTTTCACCTTTAACTTTTACATAATTAGTGCTACTGCTGCTGAATTCATTATGTAAAAGTAACCGGAGGGTGTTCGCTTCCCTTCCTCTGGTTGCGAATATCCAGTTGTTATTACCAAGGGTTCTCCAGTATTTCATTTTTCTGTAATTTGTGTTTCCTTGGCGTCGGAATGCCCATCTTCGCAGTTTTAGGAAAGTCAGTTTATCTTGTCTGGAAAATTCACCGATTCCTACTGCGTCTGACATCTTATAGTATGAAGCCCATCCCCTGATTACAGGGTTGAGGTCTTTTATTAATGCCGCCTGAGGCGATGACCTGTGTTTTCTGATCGGTTCTTCCTATTTCTTCTTGGTGTGTTTTTGATGCCTTTTTAGATGGGGTGATGAGTGTATCAAAACCCAAAATTTTTCCATGACCGTTCCTATCACTTCTATATTTACCCGTGGGGTGTTGCTGAATGTGATATCCGAGGAAGTCAAAACCAGCGAACCCGTCTTCGCTTAATTCGGGTTGAAGCGTGTGGGTGAGTCTCGTTTTTTCGGGTTTCAATTTCAAGTCAATGCCAGCTAACTGGTCCGATATTATTTCTCGGCATCTTTGGACAACGGCTTTATCCTCGTGTAGGACTACGAAATCGTCGGCGTATCTGATGAACGCCAGTGAATCTCTTTTGTCCCTTTTTGGCATTGGTTTGCCACTTGGATATTTGAGGTTTAGTGTCTCTGCGTATTGCTTTAAATGTTCCTCTAATCCGTGTCGGGCGATATTGGCTAGAAGTGGGCTAATTATCCCACCCTGCGGTGTTCCCTCTGATGTAGCAGTAAATACTCCTTGGTCGATTACTCCGGATTTGAGCCAGGATTTAATTTGTTGTCTGACTCTCCCCTTCATGTTTAACTTTTGGAGTAATGTTTCATGGTTAATGCGGTCGAAGCATTTCGATATATCTGCATCCAGTACAAATTTTGCTTTTTGTTGGATGCTGTATTTAATTTGCATAACCGCATCGTGGCATGACCTTCCTGGTCGAAAACCGTAGCTGTTTGGCTCAAAGAGGGCTTCCCATTCAGGCTCTAATGCTGCCTTCACTACAGCTTGTAGGGCGCGGTCGTACATGGTGGGTATACCTAATGGGCGTTTCTCTTTTCTTCCTGGTTTAGGTATCCAGACTCTTCGGGTTGGTTTGGATTTTCCAGTTAGTTTGAGTTGCCTTACCAGTTCAAGACGTGCTGCTGGGGATAATGATTTGACACCATCCACTCCTGCTGTCTTGTCGGGTAAGGAGGCACAAGTCACCGTGTCCCCCTCCCCTTTGAACCGGACTTGACAATTGCTCATCATCCGGCTATTGCCTCGAGCAACTTTGAACGTTTACCCGTATGTACATGTTTGTGACAGGCTTTATGGAGAT
>NZ_JBHFNP010000290.1:0-2475 GCF_041929235.1 Microseira sp. BLCC-F43 | reverse complement strand
GTGTGATTCGTTGAGTCGAAACTGGCTCTAGGAAAGGCATTCAGCCATTCTACAGCCTTGGGATGACTCTCCTGGTTCTTAAAAATCCGTTACAAAACCAAACCGGATAACCGAATAGGTAATTTGCGGATAGCCGAACCTTGATAACTGTATAACCTTATAGGTGATGTGATATCTGATCGCAAAGTCCTATCCTCCAAGCGTGGGAGTGAAAGCATTTCCCCTACCTAGCGACTGGTTATCAAAAGGTAAAGCGGGGAAAAACGCTGGTAACACCAAACCATGAGGTGAATCCCAGCAAGCAAGAGTGCATGGGCAACGAAAGTGAAGGTATGTCTGAACAGTCGTAATCCACTAAGCAGCGAAAATAATGGTTGATACGCTGCGGTCAAAAGACACTGAGGCACATAGGAACCTGAAAGTACCTCCATAAAGGTCACGCTTTCCTGTCTCCGGCTGAGTAGTACCGCCCTAAACACTCAAACAAAAGGTTATACGGAACGAAGTAATCCTGTCTGTGGCTCTCTAAAAGGTCGATTTTAGAGCAGGAACCAATCCGCAAGCCCTAACAGGAAGAGATGGAATCAGAAGCAAATGCCTACCTGTAATGGGTACGGATATGCTGACAGATTCCCGATGATCTGGAAGATAGAGTTTCAACGAAGCAATGGAAAAGACTAAAACACGGGAAAAACCGATGGTGGTATGGACACAAGTGAACTGGCGCAAGCTAGAACGCACAGTGTACAAGTTGCAAAAGAGAATCTATCAAGCCTCTGGTCGGGGAGATGTCAAAGCAGTGCGAAAATTGCAAAAGACGCTTCTAAATTCCTGGTCTGCTAAAATGCTTGCCGTCCGCAAGGTGACACAGGATAACCAAGGGAAGAATACTGCGGGAGTAGACGGGAAAAAGGCATTAACGCCCAATGCCCGGATTGAGCTAGTGGAAACATTAGAGCTAAAACGCAAATCTACACCCACTCGCAGAGTATGGATTCCCAAACCTGGGAAAACAGAAAAAAGACCCTTGGGTATACCCACCATTGAAGAACGGGCAAAACAAGCGATGGTAAAACTAGCCTTGGAACCCGAATGGGAAGCCAAGTTTGAGCCTAACAGCTATGGATTCCGACCTGGTAGAAGCTGTATGGATGCCATTGAGGGTGTCAAAGTAGCAATTAAGCAAAAGAGCAAATATGTTTTAGATGCCGACATTGCGAAATGCTTCGACAAGATTGACCATAAGAAACTGTTGAACAAAATCAATACGTTTCCAAAGCTTCGCAGACAGATTAAAGCATGGCTTCAGTCTGGTGTATACGATAGCGGAGAATGGTTCCCAACTAATGAAGGAACACCTCAAGGTGGTGTAATTTCACCACTATTGGCAAACATTGCCCTACATGGAATGGAAAAGATTGTTAAGGAATATGCCCGAACCCTTCCAGGGAAAAAGGACAATAACGAGAAGGAAATCACCCTAGTCAGATACGCCGATGACTTTGTTATCTTACATCCCAATCTGGAGGTAATTAAGAGAGCCAAGGCGTTGATTGAGGAATTTCTTAATGACATTGGTTTAGAACTTAGACCAGAAAAAACTCGCATAACCCACACTCTGGAAGCAATGGGTAAAGAAACCCCCGGTTTCGACTTCCTTGGCTTTAATATCCGCCAATACCCAGTAGGAAAATACGCTACAGGCAAAAACACACATGGTAAACCGCTAGGATATAAGACTTACATCAAGCCAAGTAAAGAGGCAGTCAAAGCTCACTATCGAAGGTTAGCGGATGAAATTGACAAATTAAAATCCTGTCAGTCACAGATAGAGCTAATCAAGCGATTAAACCCAATCATCACTGGATGGAGTAACTACTACTCTAAGGTCAATAGTGCTGAAATCTTTAAAGAGCTAGACCACCTTCTGACACTAAAGCTTATTGCCTGGACTAAGGCTAGACATCTTCACAAATCAACCAAGCATTGGGTCAGGAAATATTTCGGCTCCAAAGACGGGTCAAACTGGGTATTTCGCGCCGTTACCGAAGGAAAGACGCTCTATCTTGTCTACCACGGCGACTTCCATATCCAGAAATTTGTCAAAGTCAAGGGAGAAGTCAGCCCGTACAATGGCGATTTCGTCTATTGGGCCACCCGCATGGGTAAAAGCGTCGAACTACCAACCAGAGTCTCCAAATTGCTGAAAAAGCAAAATGGAAAATGCAAAGAATGCAATATGTACTTCAGAGATGGAGACGTAATGGAAGTAGACCATGTAATTCCTCGCTCTAAAGGAGGAAGAGACACCTACGAAAATTACCAACTATTGCATAGGCACTGCCACGACATCAAAACCAAACGAGACGGTACTCATGACAAGAGCCAAATCATTGAGGAGCCGTGTGATGCGAAAGTATCACGCACGGTTCTGAAGCCGAGTCACGTTGGCGACAATGTGGCTTAGGGTAATAC
>NZ_JBHFNP010000029.1:0-128248 GCF_041929235.1 Microseira sp. BLCC-F43 | reverse complement strand
GGACAAGCTTTTATGTTGGGTGTTGTTTGCAGCATCCGGGGGCTGCGCCGCTCTTTTTGGAGACATATAAGTGGTGTCGGTAATCCTCGAACAAGTAGGCGATGCTGAAAGTATGTGGGCTGGTTCCCCATCCGAGAGGATATCCTTTAAGCTGGAAAAGTATGTCCAGATAGTCGTTTTGTGCAAACAAGACCGGACGAAAAGATGTACCATTATTCCAGCCTGAATCCCCGTGTCAAGAGACCGGGGAGTGGCTCAAAAACATATGGTAAACGAAACCAAAGAAAGCCAGTCTATAGGACTAGACCTGCGTTACACCCGTTCGTTTTTAGTCGATCTGAGGGACTTAGAGTTCTCAGATCAGGAGCGGATATTCGCACTCATCTTTCAAAAATATAGACGGATCGAGCATATTTACGACTTGCCAGGACTGGTGAAGCTTGACGCCGAAGGCACCTTGTACCGCTGTACTCTAGACAAATACACCATCGGCTTGGAATTAAAAGGTAATATCATAAAATTTTGGCGAGTCCTCCCCACTCCAGTAATTTAGAACATGGGGAAGATGGGGAGCTTTGGAGCAGGTGAGTAGGGGAGAATGTATGTTCAAATTCCCCTGGAGTACCTTTTGCCCCCGATCTCCCTCACGTCTTGCTAAGTTGAAAAGATACTTGAGGATGAGATTGGCGATGGAGGCAGCGTCCTAAACTGAGGTTAGACAAACAACTCAGGATAGGATTTCTATGGATGCCTCGTCACTTTGGCAGCGTTACCAAGACTGGTTATATTACCACGAAGGATTGGGATTTTACTTGGATGTCAGCCGGATGCGGTTTGACGACGCTTTTGTCGAGTCAATGCAGCCCAAGTTTGAAAAGGCGTTCCAGGATATGGCAGCATTGGAAGCAGGAGCGATCGCCAACCCCGACGAAAACCGCATGGTGGGTCACTACTGGTTAAGAGATCCCGACCTCGCCCCCACCCCAGAACTCTTTCAAACCATCATCGATACCCTAGAAAAAATCGAAACCTTCGCCCAAAAAATCCATAGCGGCGAAATACATCCCCCCAACGCCCCCAAATTTACCGATATTATTTCCATCGGCATCGGCGGATCTGCCCTTGGTCCTCAATTTGTCGCCGAAGCATTAGCCCCCGACTTTCCTCCCCTGGCAATTCATTTTATCGACAACACCGACCCCGCTGGCATCGATCGTACTCTTAGCAGGCTAAGCGATCGCTTAAACAGTACCCTGGTCATAGCGATCTCCAAATCTGGCGGCACTCCAGAACCCCGCAACGGCACGATTGAAGTCGAAAAAGCCTTTGCCCTTCAAAACCTCGACTTTCCCCAACAAGCTGTTGCCATTACCGGCGTTGGCAGTAATTTAGATAAACTAGCCAAATTCCAAGGTTGGTTAGCAACTTTCCCAATGGAAGACTGGGTAGGCGGACGCACCTCGGAAATGTCCGCCGTAGGGTTACTCCCAGCCGCGTTACAAGGTATCGCCATTCGCGATATGCTAGCCGGTGCCAAACAAATGGACGGCGTTACCCGCGTACCCAATCTTAAACATAACCCCGCCGCCCTCCTCGCCCTCTCCTGGTACTACGCCGGAAACGGCAAGGGCGAAAAAGACATGGTCGTATTGCCCTACAAAGATAGCCTGCTGCTATTTAGCCGCTATCTCCAGCAGCTAGTAATGGAATCTCTGGGTAAAGAAAAAGACCTCAACGGCAATACGGTTTATCAAGGCATCGCCGTCTACGGTAATAAAGGTTCCACCGATCAACACGCCTACGTCCAACAGTTGCGCGAAGGCGTCCCCAATTTCTTCCTCACCTTTATTGAAGTATTAGAAGACCGGCTGACGCCATCTCCCGAAATCGACCCTGGAGTCACATCGGGAGATTATCTTTCCGGTTTCTTACAAGGAACGCGCCAAGCATTGTACGAAAATCACCGAGATTCGATTACCGTCACCATCGGGCAAGTTAATCCTCGCACCGTTGGCGCATTAATAGCGCTATACGAACGCGCCGTCGGTCTTTACGGCTTCTTGGTCAACATCAACGCCTATCACCAACCGGGCGTCGAAGCTGGTAAAAAAGCCGCCGCCGCCATCTTGGAATTACAAAAACGAGTCGTACAGGTGCTGCGCCAGGAAGGCACGCCGCTTTCTCTGGCTCAAATAGCCGAGAAAGCCGGTGCTACTGACCAAATCGAGGCAATTTACAAAATCTTACGCCACCTCGCCGCCAACGATCGCAGCGTCACCTTACAAGGCGACTTCCGCAAACCTGCCAGCTTAACCGCCAAAGCGCTTTAACCGGGCATTGGGGAAAAGATCCCCACAAAGGGCGGGTTTAATTCAATTGCCCGTTCGTGGCAAATATTCAAGAAGAGGATGCTCTGACCAAGAAGACGCCCAGATGGGGAGAAGGGGAGACGCGGAGAGCGACCCTGACCCAGATCTCTGCACCTGGTCAATAGCCTGCCGAATTTAAACGCGCCAGAAGAAGAAAATTCTTCCTTGCTGGAATCCCCTGGCTCCTACCATGGGGTGTCCGCGCGTCACCTTCCGCGTCACCGCGTCCTCTTCCAGCTCCTGACGCGGGGAATGGGTGACCATAACTCGACCCGTCGCCGCGTCTCCCCGTCTCCCCGTCTCCCCGTCTTCTCCGGTCAAACCCGACAATTTTAGTCGTATTTTACATACCATACTTTTGACAGATTTTGTGATGGAAGCAACAAATTTTTAGATTTTTTCAGTTAGACTAGAACCAAAGCAAAGATTAAAAAACATTAGGTTTAGACGGATCGGTATGGGCAAAAGCAGAGGAATCGAGAGCCGCCAGCTGGAGTCTATTAAAAGCGGTATGGCGGAGTTTTATACTCCCCAGTCCAGCAACGAAACGATGCTGGTGCAGATAGCAGCAAATACAGTTGACGATTTATTTGTACACCGATATCAAACCGACCAGCTATTGGTTGTGCGGGGTAGCTTTGTCCTAGTGACGTTGGAAGATCGGCAGTATCGGTATACACTGATGAGCGATCGCTTGCCGATGGTCGTCACGATTCCACGCGGTGTGCTTCACGGCGCAATTAATCTGACTAATGAACCCTGTTTGCTAGTCAATGCCGTCCTGCGACACGGACCCACCCACGAGAGAGATTATCGTCCCATCAAACGACCTTTCCCCTACGATTTGGAAAAAGTACAAGCATTAATGAAACAACTCGACCAACCCGTTACAGTTTAACGAAAGAAATCAAAAACCCGACAATTTGTAGAAACACGGTCAGCATTTTTGCTTAGTTTAATAAAATAGTAAATTTTTTTGATTTACGTCAAAAAACTTCATAATTTACTAAGATAAACTCGAGGCACTTGTTAGATTGAAAGTAGCGGTTCGAGTGCGGGAAAGATCGACAATTTAGGCGCACTCCAACCCGAAGCAAAATGGTTCAACTAGCACCCCATATTTTTCAACTTTTATACGAACAGGGCGTGCATCATGCCTTCGGCATACCGGGCGACTTCGCTTTGACACTCTACGACGCCCTTGCAGACAGCCAGATCCAACCAATAGTAATGACTCACGAACCTGCGGTTGGCTTCGCTGCCGATGCCTACGCTCGCATTCGCGGTTTGGGTTTAGCTGTAATCACCTACAGTGTCGGTGGGTTGAACATGGTTAACGCCACCGCCGGGGCCTATGCCGAAAAATCACCGCTAGTTGTTTTAAGCGGGAGTCCAGGCGTGCGGGAAAGACGGGAAAAGGATTTACTACACCATAAAGTTAAAACCTTTGATACCCAGCGGCGGGTTTATGAGGAAGTGACGCTTGATGCGGTAACGCTGGATGACCCGAAAACCGCTGATGCACAAATCCATCACGCCATCAACTACGCGCTGACATTCAAACGTCCCGTTTACCTAGAAATTCCGCGGGATATGGTTTACGCGGAAATCGAGGAAACCGAACAACCTCCCACTCCCCTGAAGCAGACTAAACCCCAGGCGTTGGCGGAAGTTTTAGCAGAGACAACGCAGATGCTAAAGGCGGCAACTTCGCCAGTCATACTTGTAGGCGTAGAAGTGCAGCGCTTTGGGTTGCAGGAAACCGTAGTGGCGCTGGCAGAGAGGTTAGGCGTACCCGTGTGTTCTACGCTGTTGGGCAAGTCGGCGTTTCCCGAAGCTCACCCGCAGTACGTCGGTATCTATAACGGCGAAACCGGAGATTTGCGAGTGCGCGATTTGGTGGAAAAGTCCGACTGCTTGCTGATGGTGGGCGCGTTCATGACGGATATTAACCTGGGTTTGTTTACCGCGCACCTCGACCCCTCGCGCACCATCTACGCGACTTCCGAACGCATTGCGATCAAATATCACCAGTACGGCGATGTTCTGTTTGAAGACTTTGTCAAACAGTTAGCACAGTCGAGTCTACCCCATCACGATCCGGCAAAAATTGTGCCGATGCAGCCGCGAGTTGCCCCTTCTGTGGGTGCAATTTCGATGAGTGGACTGCTGTACGAACTCAATCAATTTATTGATAGGGAAACGCTCCTAGTAACCGATGTGGGCGATCCGCTGTTTTCTGCCAACGACATCAAGATGCAGGAAGGTTCGTCGTTTCTCTGCCCCGCGTACTATGCCAGTATGGGCTTTGCCGTACCGGGAGCGATCGGGGCGCAGCTGGCGACGCCATTTTCGCGAGCGATCGCTCTAGTCGGCGACGGGGCGTTTCAAATGACGGGTATGGAGTTAGTCACCGCAAAGCGACTCGGACTCAACCCCATTGTGATTCTGATCGACAACGGTTGCTATGCCTCGCTGCGGGCAATGGCACATCAGCAGTCTAACTTGGTTAATATCTCTAGTTTGGACTACGCGAAGTTGGCTGAAGTTTTGGGTGGGCAAGGCTTCACAATTAAAACCAGCGAAGAACTCCGCAAGGCGCTACAGGTAGCACGAGAAAGCGACGCCTTCAGTATCCTTGACGTTCATCTCTCGCCAGATGATGTATCCCCCACGCTGACGCGGTTAAGCGGTTTATTCGCTCAAACTTTGAAGGGATAACCGAAAGGTCTGGTGGCAATGTGACAAACAACAGGACTTAGGCAAAGAAACAAAGGGCGATCCGAAAAATCGTTGGTTTGGGAACGAGAAATCAAGGTCTCACCTTTGTTTCTGGCAACGCCCTTGCCTAAGTCCTGAACAAATCTCGACCATTAGCCATTCGCTACGATCCCAGGACTTACGCAGCAACTCCAGATCTGGTGGAGATGGTGCGTTACTTACGCCAAAGAAACCGGGTTTCTCTGAAAAATCGTCGATCCAGGAACTCGAGATCGCAGCAAGAAACCCGGTTTCTAGATGTCAGTTCAGAATTTTTTAATCCTCTAACAAGCTAGGAGAAGTCAGAACAAAAACATCCCTCGTTCCTAAACCCGGAGAAAGCGGTTTAATCGGAGTGGTAAAATGAAAGAACTCCCGGTCGTTAACTAATAGCAGTTCTCCCGGCTTCAGGATTTTATTAAAAACCGGCTTTTCCTTTTTAGCTACATACAAATGGGTTTCCCCGCCTGCAATATTTTCCCTATCAACCGCAAAAATTCCTACAAACTCACAGCCATCTCTATGAATTCCTTCCGGTGCAGGGTTGCCGAAATTATCCGGCGAACAGCTAGTCCTAATTTGATGAACGCCGATTTCAACTCCGGGATTGAGCTTACAGTAATGACTAAATTCAAAGATAAGTTTCTTAAACTCATCGAGTTTTATCATTGCATCATCAACTTCGGCAAATTCTCGCTTGACCCCACCCAATAATGGATTGTAGTTCTTGCTTTGGAAAAAATAGCCGTGAGGTAGCTTGATTAACTCACTCCCAGAAATTTTGAAACGCGATAATCTTCTGGAACGGTAATTGCCTTTTATGTAAGGGTCAACCGGAAGATCTCTAAAGAATCCCTTGAAACCCTCTAGCTTAATAGAATCAACTTTTTCTAAAGCAAAACTAATCTCGTAAGCAGATTCCGCTGATCCCCATAGCGTTTGCATTTAATTTTACTCCTTATTCGTTGCTCCCATCTCCAGTATTAATTTCTGGAGGTTGATACTTCCAGTGTAGAGCAATTTTTTGGAAAAGTGTCGCTAAATAGACTACAAAAAATGCAAAGTTATGGTAAAGAAGCAAACATTTCGGTTTAACCGCGAACTGCTTTCACCAAAGTTTGGCACGCCCGCAGGAAAACGCCCACATCGACGCCGAGGGCGATATACTGCACTCCGGTATCAATCCACTGCTTGGCGGTTTCCGGGTTATCGGCAAAAGTCCCGACAGCTTTCCCGGCGTTGCGGATAGTCCCGACTGCGTTTTGCATCAGTTCGATGACGCGCGGATCTTGCACTTGTCCGGGAATACCCAAACTTTGGGACAAATCGTAAGGGCCGAGAAAGATAACGTCAATGTGGGGCACGCTGACAATTTCTGCCAAGTTATCCACGCCGCGTTTGCCTTCGACGTGAACGATAACCAGAGATTCTGCATTCAACTGGTCTGTAATTTGCGTCCCGGCTGATGAGTAAACCCCCGCGCGGGTGTAAAATGAAAGACCACGCTCTCCCAAGGGGCTGTATTTTGCACCCCGAACGACAGCAAGGGCATCGCGTTGGCTTTCGATCTGAGGCACTTGGACGCCCGCGCTGCCAATATCAAGCGCGCGTTGAATTTGCGGTGCATCGTTCTGGCGCACGCGGACGATGGGGGATAATCCCACGCAGTCGGCGGCGCGGCAGAGGTCTTCAGCAACCAATGGATGTAGGGGACCGTGTTCTAGGTCGATGACGACAAAATCAAATCCCGCGTGTCCGCAGATTTCGATAAACGCGGGATAGGCGCAGTTAACAAACAAACCGAGTACGACTTCGCCTTGCTGGAGTTTTTGTTTGAGCTGGTTTTTACGCATGATCTAACTTGGGACAGTAACTTAAAAATCGATTTTCTTTAAAAAAATTGGTCAGGGTATCCACGTTTTGGGTCGTCTTAACATAGGCTAGGGATAGGGATGCTAGCCATCTGTGCTCCATGTCATTGCTGATTGTATTTGTAGATGATGACCCAGGGATTCGCTTGTCTGTCAGCGATTACCTGGAAATGTCCGGTTATATGGTCATGACGGCTAAGAATGGTCAAGAAGCGCTGGATTTAGTCGAAGCGTATCAACCGCACTTGCTCGTGACAGATATTGTGATGCCAAAAATGGATGGCTACGAACTCGTGCGGCGAGTACGTCAGCGACCAGAATTCCGCCTGCTACCTGTAATCTTTTTAACCGCGCGAACTAATACCGAGGAACGCATTCGAGCTTATGGGTTAGGATGCGATTTTTATCTAGCCAAACCATTTGACATCAAAGAACTGGGGGCAATGATTCGCAACTTGCTGGATCGAAGTCGGGTAATCCAAGACTCGCTTTTACGGGAACAGGTATCAACCTTGCCAGGAGAGCAGGATGAAAATACGGCGATCTCCACGATTACCTGCAAGCTGACTAAGCGAGAACAGCAAGTACTGGAATTGCTGACTCACGGTCAAAAGAATGGTGAAATTGGGTTGCATCTGCACCTAAGTCCCCGTACAGTAGAAAAATACGTCACCAGCCTGCTGAGAAAAACCTGCACCAATAACCGGGTAGAACTGGTGAGGTTTGCCATGGAAAATCGCATGGTGGAATAGCTGTCAGTCGTCAGTCGTCAGTTGTTTAGGAGTGGTGACAGATGACAATCGATCGTTGACAATATACTGCAACAACCCTTCACAGGCGTCCAATAGCAGCTCGATTACCCGATTGAATCCCTCTGCTCCACCATAGTAGGGATCGGGAACTTCTTTAAGAGTATGACGGGTGCAGAAATCGCACATCAGTCGTACTTTGTGCTGATATTTTCCCGCCCGATCGAGCAAGAGGATATCCGAGTAATTATCGCGATCCATTGCCAGAATCAGATCGAAGTTTTCCAAGTCTTCTTTGTGAAACTGACGAGCATGACCTTTCATCGGAATTCCCCGCTTGCTGGCAGCGGCAACCATGCGGCGGTCGGGCGGACTACCGATATGATAGCTAGAAGTGCCAGCTGAATCGCAGATAATCGAGCCGCTCAAACCCGCTTGCTCGATCAAGTGATTCATAATATTTTCTGCCGAGGGCGAACGGCAGATATTACCCAAACAGACAAAGAGTAGCTTGTATTGCATCCGTCGCAAGTATGAATTGGTTTCTAATCACTTTACACTTCTATGTTCGTTTCAGCCAGATTCCCCGGATACCAACCGCGTTTGCTCCTTGATAATCTGCGTCAAAGCTGTCACCGATGTGCCATGCAGCTTCAGGGGGACACGAGTGTTTTTCCAAACCCTTGATAAAAATTTCCGGTTCTGGTTTTGCGGCACCGACTTCAGTAGAAATTGTAATCGAGGTGAAAAACTCTGCCAAATCGAGAGCTTTGAGTACCAAGTATAAACGGGAGTCAAAATTAGACACCACCCCCAGTTTAATCCCGGCGTTGTGCCAGTGTTCCAAAGCGGGACGAACATCAGGATAAACTTTCCAGGGAAGGGCAGTGGCAAAGTGGGTATACAGTTGGATAAAGAAAGTCTCAAACTCGCTAAATTGGTCGATAACCCCAACCGCTTGGAAGGTTGAGCGAGCGATCGCACTCCACCACTCAAACTCACGTGCGACTATCTGCTCTAATTCTACCCCTGGGAACGCCATCGGACTGCTTTGCTGAAAGCTTTTGTAGAAAGCTTCATCCAACACCGACGCCGGAACGTCCACCCCAAAGTCTCGCGCTATTTCACCGTAGACTTCACCCACACTACCTTTAACGCCAAACAGCGTCCCGACGGCATCTAAAAAAATTACCTTTGGTTGAACCATTTTTGGATTTTAGATTTTAGATTTTGCCAGTGGTCATTGGTAATAGGTAATTGGTAATTGGATTGATTCGTCGTTGAATCCTGACAATTACCGATTCTCCTCGTTCCCACGGATTTGTCTGGGAACGCCATTACCAGCTTCCTGGGATCTAACTATCAACTTACGTTAAGATAGTTATTTTTTGACTTTAGTAATTTTAAATTGGAGATAATTCTAACCGATAGCGATACAAAACAACAGGCTTTTCAGCCGCAGCAAAGTAATTCGGGTCTTGGGGAGACAGGTAAACCGCTGTAATTTGATCTGCCTCGATTAACGCTCCTGGTGTTTTTTGGTTTCGATAAGCCGTTGTGGTTTCTACCTCATTTAAGTATATATCTTTTGTTCCCCGAAACACTTGCTGACAAACTTCCGTGCTGATAAATAGATCGGGGGAAGGCATCTCGGTTCCTCTAGAGGTAACAACTGAAACCAATTTGCGCTCGCCAGGGAGATAAGTAATTTGACGATTGGGATTATCCGGATCGACCTTAACCGATAGAATTGAGCGATCGCCCAAAACCGCCTTGCCAATATTCAACCCATTAAAAGCGCGATCCGCCACCACCAAACCCGCGAATTTTGGATTTTGTCTCGTTCTCAGGTTCCTACCTGGGAATTGTCTCGTTCCCAGGTTCCTACCTGGGAATGGGGATTTTGGATTGAAAATTGACAATGCTAGATTACTTGGATTAACCACTTGAAATCGCACCTGAAAAGTTATTGGTTGATTCAGATACCGACGATTACTTTCAAACCCTGGCGTTACAATATTGGGTGCTAACGGAGCCGCCAAATCTACCAAAGTACTCGTAACCTTCCAAGTCCCTACCATCCAATCAGGATAAATCAAATCAAAAGCCCCCACAACCGCCTGCACGGGCGGTTTACCATCCCAGTTAGGAAATTGCGCCAACCTATCAGCCAAAGGCCCAGCTAGCGCCTCTCCACCCCAGAGCAGCCACGCTAATACTAAACAAAAACTCCAAAATCTTCTCAACTTCTCTTGGCGTCCTAGCGCTAACGCGCGTTCAAAAATTAAACAGCTTCCACAAGGAAATTATTACTATTTAACGCAAGTTGCTAGTTATAAACTTCGGGGTTGCAAGCTTGCTAATTGCTAATTGCTAATCTTGGATTTTTACTGACATTAGCCATTAGCCTCGTTCCCACGGCTCTTGCCTGGGAACGCCATTAGCTGCTATGCATGAGATAACTAGCAACTTGAGTTATTTATGCCTTCGCGGATGCTCTTCTCAAACAAAACTTACCCACGTCGATGCCATCACCTTTGTTTCGACCTATATCTATAGTTTCCCAAGCAACGATTTTTCATATAAACCCGGTTTCTTTGCGTAATTCCTGTCAAAGCTATACATCATCAAGATGATATCAGATGTCAAATGACAGATGCTTAATAGAATACTAATCAAGCTAATGCCAGACAGGATTTTTGGATAAAATTTCTCTCACTGGCTGCTCATTTGCATCCTCATAAATTTAGCTTTTGGATGATCTTGTTGGGTAGGAGCGAGCCGAAAAGAGCGGGCAGAAGTCAGTCTGCTGCACTTCTATTTGTCTTGCCCGCTCTTGTCGGATCTTTTCGAGTAGCAACTTGATTTAATAGGTAATAGGTAATGGGTAAAATAGCTAAGCAATGACCTATTACCAATGACCAATTACCAATAAACTGAGTTAAACCACAAACGAGTTCAACACTGCTACCAGAAGCACCAGAGCGATCCAGACGCCAGAACCGAGCCAGAGCAATCTTTTCGATTGATCCCAATTCTGGGGGGAAGCATAGGCGACTGGAACGCCAACTACCATCACAAACGACATCACAACCAGAGCTAATAAAGCTAATTGAAACAAAATTGTCATTTCGGTTTCTCCCAATACAGCAATCGAGTCGATCAAACAACGGTACAGCTTGCAGCCCAAGAGGGTCTCGATCTCCCCCAGTAGTACGCTACCAAAAAATGACCCGCTACAACAGTCAGATGTCAAAATTTAGGTAATCGGTAATGGGTAATTGGTAATTGGTCATCAGTCTCGCACCCTTGATGCCCCATGACCCATAGCCCATGACCCATGACCCATGACCCATGACCCATGCGCTGATGGATTTAGTTTTATGCCACACTACTGCTGATTTTGATGCCTTGGGCGCTGCTGTCGGGTTGACGCGGCTCAAACCAGGGGCGAAAATCGTCCTCACAGGCGGCGCTCATCCGGCGGTGCGGGATTTTTTGGCATTGCACCGGGACGAGTATGCTTTAATTGAACGTCGCTCGGTTAATCCTAAAAAGATTCGCTCGATTGTTGTAGTTGATACCCAATTGCGCGATCGCACTGGTAAAGCCTCCGAATGGTTCGACTTACCCCACCTTACCGAAATTGTAGTTTACGACCACCACCCCAACGCTCTCACCGATATCCCCGCTACGCGATCCCAAATCGAACCCGTCGGCGCCACGACTACCCTGATCGTCGAACACTTACAAAAATTAGCAGAGGAGCAGAGGAGCAGAGGAGCAGAGGAGAATGTTGACTATACCTGCCCAACAGTTCCCATTCTGACGCCTGCGGAAGCGACGGTGATGGCACTGGGTATCCATGTCGATACGGGTTCGCTAACTTATGATGGCGCCACACCGCGAGATGCTGCTGCTTTAGCTTGGTTGATGGCGCAAGGGGCAAGTTTACCGGTAATTGCAGAATATATCGATCCGGGACTATCCCCCAAATTGCAACACCTTTTAAAAGAAGCGTTAGAAAAATTACAAAAAACAACCCAGTGGGGCTATACAATTTCCTGGGTGCTGCTGCCAACTCCTGGTTATATTCCAGGGTTGTCTAGTCTCGCTTCCCGGTTAGTAGAAATTACCGAAAGCGATGCGTTGCTGCTGGCAGCGGAATATGCGGCGCGGTCAGATGCAAATGAAGAGAAAGATGCGGCTTTAAATCTGCCATCAGAAATCTCAAATTTGCGATTAACTGTAATTGGTCGCAGTCAAATCGAAGGCGTTGACCTCAACCAATTATTTCAACCTTTGGGAGGCGGCGGACATTCCCAAGCTGCTTCTTTAATTCTAAAAGGCGTCGAGCCGCAGCCTGCTTTAGAACGATTGGTAGAACAACTAACGGCGCAAATTCAACAACCCCCGACGGCGCGAGAATTAATGTCATCGCCAGTCAGAACAATTCGCCCAGAAACTACCGTAGGAGAAGCGCAGCGCGTTTTATTACGATACGGTCATTCGGGTTTATCTGTAGTCAACGCAAAAGATGAATTGGTGGGCGTTATTTCGCGGCGCGATATCGATATTGCCTTGCATCACGGGTTTGCTCACGCGCCGGTAAAAGGCTACATGACGACCAATTTAAAAACTATTACCCCCGATACGCCGCTCACAGAAATTGAGTCGATTATGGTGACTTACGATATCGGACGGTTGCCGGTATTGGAAAACGATCGGTTAGTGGGAATTGTGACGCGCACCGATGTTTTGCGACAGTTGCACCAAGATAAAACCAGGGGGCGAGAAATAGACCCAGAAAGGGAAAGAAACGGGAATCTTTCTTATTGTCCCTTGCCGCTTTCTCATTTGCGCGATCGGATTTCCCCCCCACTTTGGCAACTCCTCTCCTCTGCCGCCAATGCTGCGGAAAAACGCGGTTGGCATCTTTACTTGGTAGGCGGTGCGGTGCGAGACTTACTGTTAGCTGATAATGCTGAAGGTGAAGATATCAATTCCCCCATCGCCCTGCAAGATATTGATATGGTTGTGGATGGATTTCATCAATCGGCGGATGCGGGTGCTGGGGTAAAATTAGCCAAGGAATTGCAAAAAATTTATCCCCATTCCCGATTAGAAATTCACGGCGCGTTTCAAACTGCTGCTTTGTTGTGGCATAAAGATCCAGAATTAGATAATCTCTGGGTAGATATTGCCACAGCTAGAACTGAATTTTATCCTTATCCGGCGGCGAATCCAGAAGTCGAAGCGAGTTCGATTCGCCAAGACCTCTACCGTCGCGATTTTACTATTAACGCCCTCGCAGTGCGAATAACTGCGCCCCGCGCCGGTAAACTGCTCGATTTTTTTGGCGGGTTATTAGATTTACAAGCAAGACAAATTCGAGTATTGCACGCGAATAGTTTTATTGAAGATCCGACGCGGATTTATCGCGCCGTCAGGTTTGCGGTGCGGTTGGGATTTGAAATTGAACCCCAGACGCAAGGATATATTAGACACGCGATCGCCAGCGGGATTTACGAACAAATTCAAGAAAAAAATAGCCGCGCCCCCGCCCTAGAAACTCGGCTCAAAAGCGAATTAAAATACATCTTGCACGCTCCCTATTGGAAACCCGCATTGCGCTTGCTAGCAGAATTGGGCGCTTTGCGCTGCATCCATCCCACCCTAGAATTAACCGAACAATTGTGGTGGCAAGTGCGTTTAGTAGACCGCTGTTTGCGACAGTTTGACCGGGAAAAAACTCTAGAACACTGGCAAATGCGTCTGGAAGTTTTAATTGCTGCCTTAAAACCGCCTTATCCTGGAAAAGTTGCTTCAAATCTTCAGTTACCCGCAGATAGCATTCAGCGGTTGAGTCAGCTACAAGAGGCTAAAACTAATATTGTAGAATCTTTACCCAAGTGCGAACGCATGAGTGAAATTGTGTTGCTGCTGCGTCAATACCAGCTGCCAACCTTAATTTTAATCGCTGCCTTTAGTCCCCGCGAGGTCAGACACCAAATTTGGCGTTATTTGAGCGAGTTGAGCCATATTAAAGCACCCTTGAATGGCAACGACTTAAAAGCGCTAGGATATAAACCAGGGCGTCAGTTTAAAGAAATACTCGATGCCCTGCTAGTAGCAACATTGGATGGAGAAGTGAGCGATCGCACCTCTGCCCTGGCATATCTAGCACAACGCTATCCCCAAAGATAGGAAAAGTAAATATGTTCAGAGCTGGCACCAATCTCCCAACCCGCCCGAAAATAAATTTCCGGATTGTAGAGACGTTACATGTATTGTGGAGAGACGTTACATGTAACGTCTCTACAATCCATCAAACCCGTCCGTTTTAACCGACGTTCGCTGTGAGACAGGGAATTTATTCCCACAGCGGGCTATGAGATTGGTGCAAAATATCAATATGGCGAAACAAACATCTATCTAAATATAGACTTTTCCCAACCAGCAGATAGAGTATTTTTTTACAGTAAGCTTTAAGCAGCTTCAGGAGGGGGACTTAATTCAATGGTCTTGAAAAGCAAAAATAGAATTGCAGAAATATTGGATAGATACGAAGCCGACTTGCTGGCAGACTGGTTGAAGGAACTAGACGCTTCGGGTATTCGACGGGATGACCGCATGAAGCTATCCGAGTTGCGCGAACAATGTTCCGAGTTCCTCAGCTTGTTGCGTAGCGCCGTACAGCATGGGAACTTGAGCGATATTCAAACCCCAGAGTGGGGTAGTACGCGGCAAATGCTGGCAGATATTTCTCGTTCCCGCGTCCAGCAAGGCTTTTCCCCCAGGGAAATCGCCAACTTTGTTTTTTCCTTCAAAAAGCCGTTGTTTGCTCGCTTAAGTCAAGAATTAGCACAGGAAGGCGCGATCCTAGCTGAAGAAATTTGGCTTTCTACCACCTTATTAGACCAGCTGGGACTTTGGACGACCGAAGTTTATCAAAAAGCGCGGGAGGAAGTGATCCAACGCCAGCAGGAGGAAATGCTGGAACTATCAACTCCCGTCGTCAAATTGTGGGAAGGTATTTTAGCACTGCCGATGATCGGCACCCTCGACAGCGGACGAACTCAGGTGGTAATGGAAGCGCTGTTGCAGCAAATTGTCGCAACTGGTTCCCAAGTCGTGATTATCGATATTACAGGCGTGCCAACTGTGGATACCCTAGTGGCTCAGCATTTGTTAAAAACCGTCGCAGCTGCCCGTTTAATGGGGACTGACTGCATTATCAGCGGTATCCGTCCCCAAATAGCTCAAACTATCGTCCACCTGGGCGTAGACTTGAGCGATGTGGTCACAAAAGCGACTCTAGCAGATGCGTTAGCCCTAGCAATGCAACGCCGAGGACTCACCGTAGTCCAACGCCCCTGAATTATCTTCCCACGATGATAAACTGACACAAGAACACAGGCAATTAGCAATTAGCAATTAGCAATTAGCAGGTACTTTGTGGAACGCATTCCCATACTTCAAATGGGTTCATTTCTCCTGGTAACGATCCAGGTAGATATGCACGATCGCTTAGCCCTAACATTACAAGATGACCTCACCAACCGCATCGTCAAAACCGGGGCGCGGGGCGTCCTGATCGATATTTCATCCCTGGAAATTGTAGATTCTTTTATTGGGCGCATCCTGGGCAATATTGCTAGCATGTCGCGCATTTTAGATGCGGAAACCGTTGTGGTCGGGATGCAGCCAGCAGTTGCGATTACACTGGTAGAGTTAGGTTTGTCCCTCACAGGTGTCCGCACTGCTTTAAACGTAGAACAAGGAATGGCGATGTTGCGGAAGTCGTTGGGGTTCCCTCCAGAGGAAAACGACAGCCATGCTAGAACGTGAGATAGTCGAGATTCGCTCCTCATCAGACGTTGTGATGGTGCGGCAGAAAGTGCGAAGTCTGGCGGTAGAATTGAAGTTCAGCTTGGTAGACCAAACCAAAATTGTCACTGCCGCCAGCGAACTGGCGCGGAATACGGTGGACTACGGTAAGGGAGGTACGGTGACCCTGGAAGTCCTCAACGTCGGAACTCGTAAAGGTTTGCGCCTGACGTTTGAAGACAATGGTCCCGGCATTCCAGATATCGATCTGGCATTGAAAGACGGTTACACCACGGGGAGTGGTTTGGGGTTGGGGTTAAGCGGCGCTAAAAGGCTAATGCACGAGTTTGAAATTGCCTCTGAACTGGGTAAAGGAACCCGCGTCACAATTACACGATGGCGTTAATTGAAACAAATCCCCGACTGCTTGGATCGGTCACGGAGCTAGGGAATTGAAAGCTAATAAATATGTCTTTAGTTAGATAGACAATTAAAGCTAATTATGCATATTAATAAGAAAGCTTTCAAATACTCAATTATTATAAAATATACAGCAAAACGCTAAAAATCCCTTCATGAAAGATTGTATTGCCCTACCAATTACAGAAACCTCGCAAGTCGGAGAAGCGCGCAGGTTTGCCGCCGCGCTGGCGACGGATATGGAATTCAACGAGACGGAACGGGGCAAAGTAGCAATTATCGTCACAGAATTAGCAAACAACCTGATTAAACACGCCAAAAACGGGGAAATTATTCTAAGAATTTTGCGAAATAACCCAGAATATGGCATAGAAATTATCGGCTTAGATACTGGATCGGGAATGGGGAATGTTTCACAATGCCTGCAAGATGGTTTTTCCACCGCAGGTACACCGGGGACGGGTTTAGGGGCAATTGGGCGTCAAGCTACTGTTTTTGACATTCATTCAGTGCCGGGGGTGGGTACTGTTTTAGTCGCGCAATTTTGGCCTAAGAAAAACCCAGGAATTGCCTTGCAGAATCCCGATACTTTAGAAATTGGTGTGGTGAATTTGCCCAAACTGGAACAGGAAATCTGCGGCGATGATTGGGCTGTAGTGAATTTGTATAACCGGAGTTTAATTTTAGTGGCGGATGGATTGGGTTCGGGAATTTTGGCAGCAGAAGCATCGCGGGAAGCGGTGCGAATCTTTCGTGCCAAAGCCGCACTCAATCCTAAAATAATTATGGAAATGGCTCACGCTGCTTTAAGAAGTACGCGAGGGGCGGCGGTAGCAATTGCGGAAATTAATCGAGTTGAAAAAATGGTGCGATATGTGGGAATTGGCAACATTTCGGGTGCAATCGTGACGGGAAATAAAAGCCAAAGTATGGTTTCTTATAATGGAACGGTAGGGCATCAAATTCGCAAAATTGAAGAATTTATTTATCCTTGGAACGAACGATCGCTTCTAATTATGCACAGCGATGGTTTAGGCACTCAATGGTCGCTAGAACGCTATCCCGGCTTGATTTCGCGCCATCCAGCTGTAATTGCCGCAACCCTATACCGAGATTTTAAGCGAACCCGGGATGACGTAACTGTATTGGTGGCAAAAATGAGCGAGAGCGAGCAGGTTAGCAGGTGAGGGGGTGAGCGGGTGAGTGCATAAAAATGGTTTTAGCCGCGTCAAATCGCTCTGATAATTCCACCTGCCCACCTGCACCTCTGCACCAGAATCCCCATACCCAAATTTTTATGATTTATCCAATTCTGACTGTAGAAATACGCTTCGATCAAGATATTGTTTTGGCACGCCAGCGGGCGCGTCAAATTGCTAACTTATTAGGGTTTGATATCCAAGAACAAACGCGCATCGCTACAGCAGTTTCAGAAGTTGCCCGCAACGCTTTCCAGTATGCAGGTAAAGGCAAAGTTGAATTTCTGATAGAAGGGCAATCTCCCCAAGTATTTGTTACCCGCATTTCCGATAGCGGTGAGGGAATAGCCAATTTACAAACCAACTCGCATAATGGGATGGGATTGGTAGGGGCGCGAAGATTAATGGATGAGGTGCTAGTTGAATCATCCTCTGGACGAGGAACCGGGGTGCAACTAATTAAGCAGTTTCCCAAAAACGGTACTTCCCTAACCAAGGCTCAATTAAATCAGATAGTAGCTCAACTAACGCGCCTGCCTAAAGATCCATTTGCCGAAATTCAACAGCAAAATCAGGAACTGTTGCAAACTTTAGCAGAATTACAAAAGCGACAGGAAGAATTAGCGCAACTCAACCAAGAATTAGAAGATACTAATCGGGGAGTAATTGCGCTTTATGCCGAGTTAAACGATAAAGCTGAATCCCTCAAACGCGCCAGCGAACTCAAAAGCCGCTTTCTTTCTAATATGAGTCACGAGTTTCGCACGCCGCTGAATGCTATTATCAGTCTTTCCGATATGTTGTTAAATCGTTTGGATGGAGATTTGACATCAGAACAAGAAAAGCAGGTAACGTTTATTCGCAAGTCAGCAGCGTCGCTGACTGACTTAGTTAACGACTTGCTAGATTTGGCAAAAGTCGAAGCTGGAAAAGTCGATGTTCGCGTCACCGCTTTTGAAGTGACGGATTTGTTTAGCGCGTTGCGAGGAATGCTGCGCCCCCTGCTAAATAATAACGCCGTTGCTTTAATTTTTGAAGAACCCAGCGCCATTCCAACTCTGAAAACCGATGAGGGAAAAGTTTCTCAAATTATGCGTAATTTTATTTCCAATGCGCTCAAATATACCGAAAAAGGAGAAGTGCGCGTAACTGCTAAAATGGGTGCGAACCAAACCGTTATTTTTTCCGTCGCCGATACCGGGATTGGCATTGCCCCTGGTGACCAAACCCGCATTTTTGAAGAATTCGTTCAAATCAATCATCCCCTACAAAAGCGGGTGAAAGGAACTGGGTTAGGGCTACCCTTGTGTAAAAAACTATCCGAGTTGCTGGGAGGAAGCGTTGCTCTCCAAAGTACGTTGGGGGTTGGTTCCACATTTTCTGTTACCCTGCCCATCGTTTATTGTGCAGTCGCAGAAACGGATTTTGGCGCAGGGAATGACGGCGATAATTTCACTAACAATCCAAAAATTAACAACCAAAATGCCAAATATTCATCAAAGTCTTTACTTAACAAAATTTTAATTATTGATGATGAGGAAGTGTCTCGTTATACAATTAAAAGTTGGCTGGCGGATATTCGCTGTACTGCGCTCGAAGCCGCCGATGGTTACGAAGGGTTGTATCGAGCGCGAACAGAACAGCCGCAGGCGATCTTGCTGGATTTGCTCATGCCCGGTTTAACTGGATTCACCGTTTTAGAACAGTTGAAATCCGATCCGGCAACCTCTGCAATTCCAGTAATTATCGTCACCTCGAAGCGCTTGGAGGCTGAGGAATACGAGCAGCTGGCAGCAAAAGCAGTTGCGATTGTTTCTAAAGAAAGCAACTCGCGGGAGGAAGCGATCGCTCAACTAAGAGCAGCACTATTAAAAGCCGGATTAAATTTTTAAAGATGAGGGATGAATCATGGAGGACGAACTAAAACAATCGCGAATCATCCTAGTTGTAGACGATGATGACGCCAATCGCTATGTTGTTTCTCGCATTTTGCGTCAGGCAGGTTTCCTGGTCAAGGAAGCAGCAACGGGTACAGATGCTTTGCAATTGGCAACCGAGCAACCAGATTTGATTATTTTGGATATTAAACTGCCCGATATCAACGGGTTTGAAGTGTGTCAGCAACTCAAAGCAGAACCCGCTACCAGTTTAATTCCCGTCTTGCATCTTTCCGCGTTTAAAGTCACTGCTGCGGATAAAGTCCACGGGTTAGACAGCGGCGCAGATGGCTACCTAACCCACCCAGTGAATCCACTGGAATTAATTGCTACAGTGAAAGCGCTGTTACGCATCCGCCAGACGGAAAAACAATTACAGCAAAGCGAAGAAAAATTCCGCGCTATCTTTAATCAGACATTTCAGCATATCGGAATTTTGTCACCAATTGGTTCGATTATTCAAGTCAATCAGTCGGCATTAGATTTTGCTGGACAAAAACTAGAAGATGTGGTAGGGCGTTTGTTGTGGGAAATGCCTTGGTTTTCTGCCTCGCCCGTCTCCCAAACCTGCACTGAACAGCAGTTGCAAAAAGCGATCGCACTAGCTGCTACAGGTAAGTTTGTGCGGTATGAAGTCCAGATGCAAGGAGCCAACGATAGAGTCGCGACGTTCGACTTCTCGCTCAAACCGATACTAGACGAGAGGGGAAACGTGGTACAGCTAGTTTACGAAGGAAGGGATATAAGCGATCGCCAGCGTGTAGAAGAAGAACTGCGTCGCGCGAACCAAGTCAAAGACGAATTCCTCGCGGTACTGTCCCACGAGTTAAGATCGCCCCTAAATGCGATTTTGGGTTGGTCGCAACTGCTGCGTTCTCGTAAGGTAGATGGAGTAGCGACTTCTCGCGCATTGGAAACAATTGAGCGCAATGCCAAATTGCAGACTCAAATGATTGAAGATTTGCTCGACATTTCCCGGATTATTCGCGGCAAGATAGAACTCAATATTGCCCCAGTCAACCTAGTTTCAGCGATTGAAGGCGCCATCGCCACGATGCAGTTGGCAGCACAAGCTAAAGCAATTCAAATTCAAACCGCATTAGACCCCAATGGGGCAATAGTTTTAGGCGATCGCAACCGCTTGCAGCAAATTGTCTGGAATTTGCTTTCCAACGCGATCAAGTTCACCCCCCCTGGCGGACAGGTGGAAGTAAAATTAGAAAAATTGCAGATTGAAAGAGGATTGCAGATTTCAGATTTAAGATTGCAGATTTCAGAAGAAAATAACACCTCAAATCTGCAACCTGAAATTTTAAATCTCCAATTAACTCAATCTGAAATCTCAAATCCCAAATCTGAAATCTCTTATGCTCGAATAACAGTCAAGGATACGGGTAAAGGGATTAGCGCTGATTTTCTGCCTTACGCCTTCGATTATTTTCGCCAAGCAGATAGTTCGATGACTAGAAATCATGGGGGACTGGGACTCGGTTTAGCGATCGTGCGGCATCTGGTAGAGTTGCACGGCGGGACAGTTTACGCCGCCAGTCCGGGAGAAGGAAAGGGAGCAACCTTCACCGTCATGCTACCGCTGATGAACGTTCCACCCCCGACAAAACCCGACAGGGATGGGTGGGAGAGTTACGCAGATCTGGGCGGCGTGCAAGTGTTGGTAGTTGATGATGAACCCGATACCCGCGAATATATTACCTTCGTGTTAGAAGAGTCTGGCGCAGTCGTCACCGCAGTTGCTTCGGCAAACGAGGGACTCAAGGTACTTGACAAATCGCTACCCGATGTGCTGTTGAGTGACATTGGGATGCCGGGGAAAGACGGATATGCTTTGATGCGAGAAATTAGAGAGCGATCCCCCGCAGAAGGAGGAGAGATTCCGGCGATCGCGCTGACGGCATATGCCAGAGTTGAAGACAGCGAACAAGCTTTATTAGCAGGTTTCCAAATGCACGTATCTAAACCCGTCGAACCCGATAATTTAATTACTGCGGTTGCTAATTTAATTGCAAACAAAGCTAATGGCTAATGGCTAATTGCTAATGGCTAATTGGTAAATTTTTTGGCATTAACTACCAGCTTTTTCATGTCGTTCGTAAGCTTCCACAATCTTTTGCACTAGGGAATGGCGCACGACATCTGCTTGGGTTAGCTGACAGAAGCCAATGCCTTCTACATGTTGCAGGATTTTTTGCGCCACGGATAGACCAGAGGGTTGATTCGGCGCTAAATCGGTTTGGGTAATATCTCCAGTTACGACCATGCGGGAACGAAATCCCAGGCGCGTCAGCAGCATTTTCATCTGAGCGGGGGTGGTATTTTGAGCTTCATCGACAATCACAAAGGCATTGTTGAGAGTGCGTCCCCGCATGTAGGCGATGGGAGCTACTTCAATGATGCCGCGTTCCATCAGATTGGGGATTTTTTCTGGGTCGATCAGTTCGTATAAAGCATCGTAAATCGGACGGAGATAGGGGTTGACTTTTTGCTGGAGATCCCCTGGTAAAAATCCCAACTTTTCACCCGCTTCTACTGCGGGTCGAGTTAAGATTAACCGTTCGTACTCGTTGGCTAAAAGTGCTTGAACGGCTAAAACGACGGCGAGGAAGGTTTTACCGCTACCAGCAGGTCCGATGCAAAAAGTCAAGTCGTGGGTGCGGATAGCTTTAACGTACTGTCGCTGACGGAAGGTTTTGGCGCGGATTTCTTCGCCTTTGCGGGTACGATAGAGAACGTCGCGCTGTAAATCTTGCAACTCGTCGGTGCGGTGGGTATCGAGAGCGTGACGCGCGGTGAGAATATCGACGCTAGAGATAATTTTGCCTTTGCTCCAGAAATCTTCAAGCGAGCGCACCAATCTTACAGCTAGGTCAACTTGATTCTCAGTACCTTTGATCTGTAAGTCTTGTCCCCGCATTACCAACATCGCACCTGTTTGCTTCGACAGAGTTTTCAAATTTTCTTCTTTGTCGCCAGATAGAGCGATCGCGCTTTCTATACTTGGCAGTTGAATTGTCGTCCCCTCTACCATTCGTTTAAAGAACCTTCTAGCAGATTAACCGCCTTGCTTGATTTCATCAGAAAAATTGGGTATAAACCCCGTGCTAGAAGCACGGCTTTACATTTTGTGGACTTCAGGTACAATTAAGGTTGCCACAAAGACCTTAAAGGTGGGTGAGACTCCCCGTGGTGGGACATCTAGTTAAAAGACGATAGCCCGAAATGGTCTGTTTGGTGCATTGCACTCATGCCCCAACCTCTATAAGTAAAGACTTAGAGCGAGTGAAGCAATCAGAATACTGAAAAGTAGCCTCAATCGTGGCAACACCGGATAGAGTAGTCGCAATGGGCACCGCGTATCGCACAACACGCGAGATTCGAGTAACTACGGTCTTGGGAGTTGTGGTTCGAGCAATGTCCAACGGTGGATATCTCCTTTTTAAAGAATCCTCTCGCCTTCAGCCAGAGGAGTGTCAAAAATCCAAACTCAAATATGAAAAAAGACGCCTGTCGGTTCTGCGTTGGTCTAGCTTGCCGAGTGCCAGCGCTACAACGGGAACGTACCATTCACAAGCTGCTACAGGCGTCCAATCGCGTTCTATAATATCGGCCTTCCAGCCTTAAGATCGGCATTTCTAGTACGATCGCTTGCGGGAAGCTTCCGCCTTACGCTTGCGGCGGAGGCTGGGTTTTTCGTACCGTTCGCGACGCTTGACTTCCGACAAAATACCGGCTTTTTGAATCTTCTTTTTAAAGCGTCTTAACGCCGAATCTATTGATTCATTTTCTCCTAAACGGACTTCTGCCACGCGCTATTATTCACCTCACTTATGCTCTTAGTTTGGATTGTTAATTAGCGACTGATTGGTTACTTGTAGACACGTTAACTGCAACGTCTCTACAGCGATCGCCTCTGTAGTATTGCACCTGAAAAGTCCCTATAATTAAACAGCTGTTTTAGAGCCATTTAGGCGAGCAGCTTGTAGGAAGTACTTTTCACGCCTCAATACTACGTCATCGACCGGGCTGTTTAAGGAGTTTTCGCCATCTCCACAGACAATTGTACCCAACTGCGACAGAACCTCAAGGTGCTTTGATCGCCTTTCATTCCACGGGCTAAAAGCACATAGAAGGAAAGGCGAGCCTCCTTGATTGTAATAGTTTTGCAACTTCTGCCTTTCAAAACGTGTGTAAACGTGTTGGTTTCTTGGTTTGACCCAAGCACATCGCATCTTTTGCCAGATGTATGCCCTGACGCGGGGAAGAGACCAGTAGTACCTGTCTCTTGTCTCAAACAAATACGGTTTTTAGACCGTTTGGGGCATTTCTGCCTCCACCAACGCCAATCAACGTTTTTTGATTCTATGGCTGTGGCGTCAACCCTTAACTTCCGTAGTTCGTCACGCTACGTTTTTCGGCAACTTGGTGATGTTTGATGATGTTTGCCGAAAGAAGTGTTGGCGATCGCCATCTCCCATCTACATGCTAGCTGCGGAAGCGGATTCTGGGCGAAGACCTGGGAACCGGAGCTTTGCGAGGTGGGGAACTTCTCGTGGGAGGCTCATGGCTTCCCGCACCATTTTCTCTCTCTGGCCCTATACCACCGTAAATATCCAGGTAGACTGATTGTCCAGCGGCTTTGGCAGCCGCTTCAATCACCGTCCGGATTGCCTGAATATTCCTGCCACCCCGACCAAATACTCGCCCTTTATCTTCTCCTTCAAACGCCAGACGAATCCAAACTTTTGGTTTGCTGGGGTTTGTTTCGCAGTCTATCTTCAACGAACTTGGCGACTCTAAGAAAGGCTGCACTAGAAATCGCACCAGTGCAGCATAATCTGGCATAGCTACTTGGGCTGGGATGGACGGTTTACTGGGTGGCTTTTGCGCGGACCTGCTCGAAAACATTAGCTTTTTCCAAGATGTGGCGAACGGTGTCTGTTGGCTGCGCTCCTTGTTGGATTCGCTTAACGATCGCAGGAATGTCTAGCTTTGTTTCGTCGGTTCTGGGGTTGTAGAAACCCAGTTCTTCCAAAGGACGACCATCGCGACGCGAGGTACTTTTCATGGCAACGATCCGGTAACTAGCTTCCCGCTTTTTGCCGTATCGTTTTAATCGAAGTTTGATCATGTTGCAGCAATCATGCTCTCAATTGTGACTAATCATCCATTGTACGTCTTTCGCCTGGTACTGGAAAATTGCCAGCCTGACGTACAAACGTGACACTAAACTTCCCTACGCTGTAGGGTGCGTTAACGAAGTGTAACGCACCATCTCTATCATATGCACTGTCGCTGGGTAAGTCCCGTCTCAGTTTGACGCGCTTCTGGCTGGTTCTGCAAGGGTTGCCCCTTCGGGCTTTAACACCCCAGCGAAAGTCCCCATCCCTCAAGAGGGTGGGGATGGACAGTGGGCGCGGCAGCGCCAATCTCTTGTTAATTATGATCTCAAAGTTGACCAAAGCCTTTTTTCTTTTTCTCTTTTTTCTTTTTCGGTTTGGCTGCCCCCTGGTTATAACCCCGCCAACCGGGTGGCGCTGGACGGTTGCCCCCACCAAAGGGAGAAAGACCCCCTCCCGGCATTCCAGGCATTCCCGGCATGGCAGGCATCCCGCCCCCTTGCCCCATTTGCTGCATCAGACTCCGCATTTTTTGGAAATCGCTCACCAGCTTGCTGATATCCGATTCTTGGTAGCCGCACCCGCGGGCAATGCGACGGCGGCGACTGGGGGACGCCGATAGCAAATCCGGGTTTTGGCGTTCCTCTTTGGTCATCGAATTAATCATCGCTTCAGCCCGCTTTAACTGGGCTTCCCCTTGCTGAAGTTGGTCGGATGAGAGCTTGTTCATCCCTGGAATCAACTTCAGCAAACCCCCCAGCGACCCCATATTTTTCAGCAGCCGCAACTGTTTGAGAAAATCCGTAAAATCAAACTTCGCTGCCAGGATTTTCTCTTGCATCTTGGCGGCGTCTGCCAAGTCCATTTCTTCCTGGGCTTTTTCTACCAGGGTCAGGACATCTCCCATGCCCAGAATGCGCGACGCCATCCGGTCTGGGTAGAACGGTTGCAGCGCCTCTACCTTTTCCCCGACGCCGACAAACTTAATCGGCTGACCGGAAACCCGCCGCACCGAAAGCGCTGCCCCACCCCGCGTATCCCCGTCCAGCTTGGTTAAAATCGCACCCGTAATGCCGATTTGAGCGTGGAACGTGCGGGTAAGGTTCGCCGCCTCCTGCCCCGTCATCGAATCCACTACCAGCAGGGTTTCGTGGGGTTTAACCGTCTGCTTGATGCGGGCTAATTCCGCCATCATGTCTTGGTCGATTTGCAGGCGACCTGCGGTATCGATTATTACCGTATCGATGCCTTCTGCCTTGGCTCTTTCTACGCCCTGACGGGCAATTTCCACTGGGTTGGCATCAGTGCCCAGTTGAAATACGGGTACGTTAATTTGCTGACCCAGGGTAACGAGTTGGTCAATCGCCGCTGGTCGATACACGTCCGTCGCCACGAGTAGGGTGCTGCGATCGCACTTTTGCAGGTGCAAAGCCAGCTTAGCAGTAGCCGTAGTTTTACCCGTCCCCTGCAAACCCGCCATTAGTACGATAGTGGGGCGAGTTTCTGCGATCGCTAGGGGGACGTTGGTTTCCCCCATCACGGCTACCAACTCGTCGTAGACAATTTTGATAAACTGCTGGTCGGGTCGCACCCCAGCAAAGACTTCGGCTCCTTGTGCCTTGACTTCGACCTCAGCAATAAAATCTTTAACCACCTGGAGGTTTACGTCTGCTTCTAAGAGGGCGCGACGCACTTCCCGCAGAGCCTCTTGTATATTCGACTGGGAAATGCGATCCTGCCCTCGCAGTTTCTTCCAGGCAGCTTCTAAGCGTTCGGATAGGGCATCAAACATAGAATCGGTACTTTATCAGATATCAGTTAACGAGTGAAGTACGCACTACCAGACTTAGGGGTTCTGGTGGGGGCTTCCAGTTTCATTCGCCGTTGCCACGTTGGCCGTCCGGAACAGGCATCCGGTGATGGTCTTACACAGCGTCCACGATCTTGCCGTTCCTAGCATCAGTGTGCCATCATCGCAAAAGGTTAGTCTTCGCGCCAGGAGTGACGATTGGTGGCTCGACAATTATACCTAAGTGCGATCCCTGTTAGCCAACAGGTTAAGAGCTTCTCTTTATTGTATGCCTTTAGAGCAAGTTTCCAAATATTGGTAACTTAAGCTGGCATTTTTCCAGCATAATTATCAAAGATAGCGAGATTCATTTAATTAAAATTAGCGGTTAATCAACTATTATCGTTAACCTTTAGATCGAAAGCAGCTTGAGATTTCATTCATGGCAAAAACTAACTCAAAGAAGAAATCCAAAAAACAGGCTGCATCTGAAACTCCTAAACTCAGTCCCAAGGAGGAAGCCGCACTAAAAAGGCAGGCGGCGAAGCACCGACAAGAATTCATCACCTACACGAGTGCCGTTGTCGGTGGATCGCTCTTTCTTGGCTTAATGCTGTTTCCAGTTGGCGGAGTGAAAGCCACAGTGGGGGTATTTGCCGGGTTAGTCGCGATGTGTCTGTCTTTCAAATATTACCGTCAAGCGCTTTGGGCATTTCTGATATATGTGCCATTTGGTGGTACGGTTGTGTATGCGGTTGCGGGCGGAAATGCGCTATTCCAACTGGCAAAAGATGGGTTTTACATTCCGGCAGTCGTTACCCTTTATCAGGAATGCCAGCGGAAACGGCAGCCTTTTCTGATTCCCGAAAAGCTGAAACAGCCTCTGATATTTTTACTGGTGCTTTGTTTGCTGACGCTGCTGGTGGTCAACGGCGCTCAGCAGATTCTTCCTGTGTGCAATCCGACTTTGCCACGTGGTACGGCCTGTAAAAAACAAAATGAGCAGGCAATTATCCTGGGACTGATGGGGCTTAAAGTTCTGCTGGGATACCTGCCCTTAATCACCTGTGGATACTATCAGATCCGCAATAAGAAAGAGTTGCTATTTTTGACCCGATTGCATCTGGTTCTGGCGATTATTTGCTCGGCTTTGGGGTTTATGCAGTACTTTTTCCTCACCAGTGGCAGGTGTGTGGGAACGCGAGGGATGTCTGGAGAGGCTTTATTTAAGGCAACCCTGGAAGCACGGTGTTTGGTAGGTGGTGCGTTGGTGTTTAGTCCTGAAGTTGGGATGATTCGCTTGCCGGGGACTTTCGTTTCTCCCTGGCACTGGGCTTGGTTTTTGATTGGTAATGCCTTTATGACGTTTGCCACTGCCTTTAGCGACCCCTCGCCCCTGTGGCGGATGTCGGGTTTGATTGGCATGGCTGGGGTTTTTGTCAATGCGGTGATTTCTGGTCAAAGAATTGCTCTGGCATTGGTTCCCGTAGTCACGATTATTTTGTTGGTGCTAACGGGTCAAGTGGCTAACTTGAAACGGTTTATACCCATAGCATTAGGACTTGGGGTGCTGGGGGCTGTTGCTGCGGCGATGTTCCCCGCAATTATCCAAGAACGGGTGCAAAGCTTTGTAGACCGCTGGAATGCTTCACCCCCCACTGATTTTATTGCCGCTCAGGCAGGTAGCACCTCTGGCAGACAAGAGGGAATTTTTGGGGCGGGTTTGGGACGCGCTACAAACTCGGCACGAACTTTTGGGGATGTGGAGTTAATTGAAACTTACTATCCAAAAATGTTCCACGAAATCGGCCCGTTGGGGGTGCTGGCATTTTTGGGACTGGTGACAACCCTAACGTTCGTCACCTTCAAAGCTTACCGCTCGGTGAAGGAAAAAAATTTACGCAGCTTTGGTGCCAGTTTTTGGGTGTTTGTTTTGGTCATCAGTTACAACACTTACTGGTATCCTTTGGATACCGATCCGGTTTGCGTTTATTACTGGTTTTTTGCCGGAGTGATTTTAAAATTGCCGGAAATAGATAAGCAGGAACGGGAAAAATTAGCCGCAGAGGAGGCAAAGGATCCCAAAAATAAAAAGAAACAAAAACTCAAATCTAATAAAACCGCTACTACAAAGAAGGCGGCGTAACTGGTAGATAATAAAGCCAGTGGCGAGGCTAGAACTGACAAAAGGAGCTGCTTGACCGTGACTTGGCCTTTGATTTCGGTAGTTATTCCCACTTACGGACGCGAGGAACCCTTGCGGGATACGATCGCGGATGTTTTGCAGCAAGATTATCCAAATTATGAGGTGCTGGTGGTCGATCAAACAAAGACGCACCAGAGGGAAACTCAAGCTTATTTGGAAAAACTGGCGGCAGATGGCAAAATTCGCTGGTTTTGCGTTGATTGGGCGAGTTTGCCGGGGGCGCGAAATTATGCGGCGCGGCGGGCAACGGGGGAAATTATTCTGTTTATTGACGATGATGTTCAGCTCAAACCCGGTTATTTAGCTGCCCATGCCCGTAATTATATAGATCGTCCGGAGGTGGGGGCAGTTGCTGGGCGAGTTTTCGACCGGATGAAACTAACTGATTCCGGCGGAGAATTGACGATTGAGGATTTACCACCCCAGGCGATGGATCCCGGAATTGCTTGGTATTACATTGACTTGGTGCATACAGTAAAGCCGCAGCAAGTGATTTCGGCGAGGGGATGCAATATGTCTTTTCGCCGGGAAATCTTTACGAAGTACGGACTGCACTTTGACGAACGGTTTAAAGGCAGTGCGGTGCGGGAGGAATCGGATTTTTGCTTAAGGTTGCGGCAGACTGGTTATAAGATTTGGTACGACCCAGAGGCGGATTTAGTTCACTTGGGGGAAGAAACGGGGGGTTGTCACGATATTAGTACGCGCAGTCTCCGATACCAAATCACCTTCTATCACAACCACTTCTTAATGGCACTCAAAAACTTAACGCCTTTCCAACAAATGCGATTATTTGCTCGTTTGTTTGACTGTCACGTGTTGGGGAATCCCCCTTGTAATAAAAGTGGTTCTCCCATCAAAATTATCACCCGCGCTGGATTCTACTCCCTGGGATTTATTAACGCGCTGGGTACGCTGATAAAATCTACGATTGATGACGGTCAAATTTACACTCAACAAGATAGCGTTAATGGCGTTCCCAGGCAGAGCCGTGGTCACGAGGGGTAATGGGTAATGGGTAATGGGTAATGGGTAGTATTTTAGATTTTATTGCTATATTTTTACCAATTACCAATTCCCAATTACCAATTACCAATTCCCAATCCCCAATTCCCAATTCCCAAAGTTATGAAAATTTTAGTTGCTAGCCACACCTATATTGTTGACCTCAATCGCGAAAAGCTACGTGCTTTAGCTAATCTAGAACCGGGAATTGAAGTCACCGTAGTTGTGCCGCGCCGCTGGCAACCCGGTGGCGTTCAAAATAAAACGATTGAAACGCAATTTTTACAGGAAGGTTCGTTTCAAGTCGTGCCGGTTTCTAATTTTAGTCAAAACAATCAAGGATTGCTTACTTTTGGCATCGATCTGATTTCTTTGTTGCGCCGATTTCGCCCTGATATAATTCAGGTAGAACAGGGTTCTAAGGCTCTGGCTTATGCTCAATTTATTTTCCTGAATCAGATGCTGGGATTAAAGGCAAAGAATGTATTTTTTACTTGGTGGAATTTGCCTTATGAATTAAAGTTTCCCGTTTCTGTTCTGGAAGCTTATAACCTGAGCAACACTCACGGAATTGTAGTGGGAAATAAAGATGGGGCTGAAATTTTGCGCCAGCGCGGCTACAATGGCCCGATGAAAGTTATGCCGCAACTCGGTGTTGATGAAATTCGGTTTAAACCCCAGCGTCAACCAGAATTAGCGGCTAAATTGGGGATAAATTCGACTGATTTTGTTGTCGGGTTTGTCGGGCGATTTGTTGAAGAAAAAGGATTGCTGACGCTGCTATCAGCATTGGCTGGGTTACATGATAAACCCTGGAAATGGCTCTTACTAGGTCGCGGCCCGTTGCAATCAAATTTAATGGAAATCGCAGCAGAAAAGGGAATAAAAGATAAACTGATTTGGGTAGAAAGCGTTCCTCACGATGAAGTTCCTTGCTATATCAATTTGATGGATACTTTAGTGCTGCCTTCCGAAACAACTTATAAGTTTAAAACCCTGACGGCAGCGGGGTGGAAAGAACAGTTTGGTCACGTGTTAATTGAAGCAATGGCTTGCAAAGTGCCGGTGATTGGTTCTGATTCTGGCGAGATTCCCCATGTGATTAAAGATGCTGGTTTAGTCTTTCCAGAAGGGAATGTGGAAGCTTTGCGAAATTGTTTATTCCAGTTGATGGAACAACCTGAATTAAGAGATAATCTGGCTGAGTTGGGTTATCAACGGGCAATGGAACAATATACAAACAAAGCTTTAGCTAAGCAATTGTTGGATTTTTATCAGGAAATTAGTTAAACGAACCACTCCAGGCACAGAGGACACGGAGAAGGATGGGAAGGGGGTAATTTGAGAATGCTAGGAGAACAAGATATTAAGATAAGGGAGGCAAATAAACAGGAAGATTCTCTGATTGCCAGACATTTTTATCAACTGTGGCGGGACAATGATGTTCCTAACCAATCTATCCAGTATAACTGGCTTGAAATTACGCTTCAATTTATAGAAAGGGCGCGTCAAGAACTCTGCTACAAAGCTTTTGTGGCAGAGATTGATGGTGAAGTGGTTGGGTCGGCTGGGTGTCAGCTTTTTGCTGGTTTATACCCACAGGCGCTAGCAGAAGAATACCGAAAATATGGATATATTTGGGGTGTCTATGTTGAACCGCCTTTCCGCGGACAGGGTATTGCTAAAAAACTTACTGGTATGACAGTGGATTATTTAAAGTCACTTGGCTGTACTCAGGCTATTCTACACGCTTCTCCATTAGGCAAACCTGTTTATTCTAGCCTTGGCTTTTCACAAAGCAATGAAATGCGGTTGGATCTGATTTGAAAATTGGTAATGGGTAATTGGTAATGGGTAATGGGTAATGGGTAATAGAATTAGGTTGAAAATTAAGTCTAGGGCAGGCGAGACGCCTACCCCACAAGAGTTTTTACAGAGGTATAGTTTAGTTTTGCAAGAAGTCTACCAATTACCAATTACCAATTACCCATTACCCATTACCCATTACCAATCACCAATTATCTAAAATTATGCGAATTCTGCAAATTGTTCCTTCAATTTCTTTAGTTTACGGTGGCCCTAGCCAAATGGTGCTGGGTCTTTCTGCTGCTTTGGCTAGGGCAGGGGTTGAGGTGACGGTTCTCACTACTGATTCTAATGGAGATACGGGGCAAGCGCCGCTGGATGTTCCCTTATATCATCCCGTCGAACAAGATGGGTATCAGGTGCGGTATTTCCGCTGTTCTCCATTCCGCCGCTATAAATTTTCCCTCGATTTGTTGCGTTGGTTATATCAACACGCCAAAGAGTTCGATCTGGCACATATTCATGCTTTGTTTTCGCCTGTTTCTTCTTTTGCGGCGACTGTGGCGCGATCGCGCCACCTACCCTACATTCTCCGTCCCCTCGGCACTCTCGATCCAGCCGATTTACAGAAGAAAAGGCAGCTAAAACAAATCTATGCCGCGCTGCTAGAAAAACCTAACATCGCCGGTGCTGCTGCTATCCACTTTACCAGCCTCCAGGAAGCTAAAGTTTCAGAACGATTCGGTGTTTCTACCAAGGATTTGGTCATTCCCTTGGGTGTCACCCCTTCTCCCACCCTCAACAAGGGCGAATTACAATCCAAAATTCCGATAGTGCTTTATATGTCGCGGATTGACCCAAAAAAGGGGTTAAATTTGCTACTTCCAGCTTTAGAAAATCTTTTAGCTGAGGGATTTAAGTTTCATTTTGTGCTGGCTGGTGGGAATCCGCAAGACCAGGCTTATGAGGCGAAAATAAAGGCACAGGTGCAGGGGTCGCCGTTAGTAGAACACACTACTATTACTGGATTTGTCACGGGCGATCGCAAAACAAACTTCCTACAACAAGCCGATCTATTTGTCCTGCCTTCTTATTACGAAAACTTTGGGATTGCGGTAGCAGAGGCGATGGCATCTGGAACGCCCGTGGTAATTTCAGATGGAGTTTATATTTGGCAGGATGTGCAACAGGCAGAAGCTGGCTGGATTGCCTCTCTTACCCTAGAATCACTGATGAAAGCGTTAAGATTAGCACTTAGTAATGCTGAAGAAAGACGGCTTCGGGGTGAAAGGGCGAAAGAATATGCGTTGAGGCATTATAGTTGGGATGCGATCGCGCAACAGACCATCGGGGCATATCAAGAAATTCTGTCGTTGAAATAAGACCTGGTGCGATCGCCGCTGGGGTAGGATAACAATTCCTACCCGAATGTTTTGGGCAAATTGTAAAAAGATCTATTGCCCGACCGGAGAACCGGATTTTATGGCACAATCGCAAAGTAGATAATTGATCGGTTTCAAAATCGGGGGAAACTTGTTATGGCGCTTAGATTAGGCGACACTGTACCTAACTTTACTCAAGCCTCTAGTGAAGGCGAAATCAACTTTTACGACTGGGCAGGCGACAGCTGGGTGGTTCTATTCTCGCACCCTGCGGATTATACACCCGTTTGCACGACGGAATTAGGGGAAGTCGCCCGCCTCAAGCCGGAATTTGACAAGCGAAATGTGAAAGCGATCGCTCTGAGCGTAGACGATGTAGAATCCCACAAAGGCTGGATCGGCGATATTGAAGAAACCCAAAGCGTCCAGCTCAATTATCCGATTCTGGCAGACCCGGATAAAAAGGTTTCTGACCTTTATGACATGATCCACCCCAATGCCAGCAATACGGTAACAGTTCGGTCTGTGTTCGTAATCGACCCGCAAAAGAAACTGCGTCTGACCTTTACCTATCCTCCCAGCACGGGGCGCAACTTTGATGAATTGCTGCGGGTAATTGACTCTCTGCAACTAACGGATAATTACAGCGTGGCAACTCCTGCCAACTGGAAAGATGGGGAAGATTGCGTAATTGTCCCATCCCTCAAAGATCCGGAAGTGCTGAAGCAGAAATTCCCCAAAGGATATGAGGAAATTAAACCCTATCTGCGGATGACGCCTCAACCCAATAAGTAAGGCAAAAGTCAAATAGGGTGAGCAATACTCACCCTATTTGGTTTTCCCATATTGTTAGCTTATACTTTAAAGTGTCGCTTTAAATTGTTGATGGGCTGCTCGATATAATGCCATGAAAGCATTGCCACAACAATCGTGGTTACAGTGTTAAGCACAAATTGAATTCCCACTGACTTGGGATAGGAAAAGCCCAAATAATTCAGGATAGTAGGAACAACCCAGCCAGCTACAAAACTGTGATAAATGTATATTCCATAACTAATCTTACCCAGGTAGACAAGCGGTTTGAATTCTAAAATACTGCCTGTAATGTTCCCGAAACCCCGTGCAGCACGATCTACTACCCAGACAAAAAACAAAGCGTTGATACTATCTTGAACGACTAATCTGAGTCCAGGATCTATATGGTTTTTGGTAATAATGAGAGCGAAAGACAACGAACCTCCGATCCAGAAACCCAGATTGGATAACAAACTCTTAGATCTAGATCTATTCTGGTTGTAATTGTAAAATGCTAATAAAGCTCCTAAGCCAAGGGAATCAAAGCAGGCGGGGGTAAGCAGGTTGATTCTAATTCGGTCGTTTAATGCCATTTGCAGGCATAAAATCCTGAACAAAGGCGCGATTATAATTGTTGAGTAAATTAGCTTATCAAGATGCTTTTTAGGCACGAATAAAACAAACAAAGGCCAAAATAAATAGAATTGAAACTCAATAGCTAAAGACCAAAAGGGTGAATTAATATCCCACTTATGCCAAGCATAGTAAAAATTGGATAAGTAGGCAAAATGCCAAATAAAAGATGGATGAAGCCCTAGAAAAAATATTGTTGTAAAAAAAAGAGTGAGATAATAAATAGGTAAAATTCGCAGGAAACGCCGGATATAAAAATTGCGTATATTAACCCAAATGCGTTGATTACCTTCTAGGTTTTCCCTAGTATTTAATAAGATCAAGGTAATCAGAAACCCACTAAGTACAAAGAACAACTTGACTCCAAGTGTACCTACTCCAACCGTGGAATTAAAAAAAAATTGTTGAGGTAGCCAGTGGTAAACTAGGACACCAAATACAGCTATTGCTCGTAAAGCATCTAGCTGAATCATGTGTTTTAATTGATTTTGTTTTTTGACTTTTCCGGTGAGTTGGAGTTGTAATTGCATGGAGATTTTGGAATGGCGAATGCATGTTGAATGGTGACGGCTTCTGTCTAGTAGCCGCCTTGTAAACCAAGGAAAATATGCACATAAAAATATCAGTAAACCCTGAAGGGTTTACTATATGCACCCCAAAAAAAGCTCTCCTCAACACCTACGATTAAGAGTAAGTAGGCGGCGCAAGAATTACTGTTAATGAAAGAGTGGCGAAAAGGCTAGCGCACCCTCGTTACCAGTCGCCACTGGAGATTAAATATTAGCCAAAAAACGAATATTCATTTTCACAAACCTTTCACAAAATATTAGCTGTAGGCCAATGAATGCATAACCATATTGCCTGACTGTCAATCGAGATAACAGGGAACAAACTTACCGACAGAAGTCATAGGCATACACTCGATATTGCTGGCACTATATCCATAATCATACTGTAAATTTTTAGATCTGTGTCAAGCTCCCCGTGGAGTAAACCAACCTCAACAATGAAATTAGTGGGTGGCTCTGGGTCACTTTAATTTTTAAATATGCTATGGCATAGGTCGGGTATCGCTTGTCTTTATTGGCGTTCGCATATTTATTTAAATAGGAAAAAAGCATCAACAAAAAGTAGGAAGACTCGATAAATACTGAAGTATTAAGCAAATAGAAAAAGTTTTCATAAATCGGCAGTTCCTATCTGCAGGAAAATACGGTAAAGTTGAGATAGAGGTAAAAAATGAAGCGATATTCGGGTATTCCAGAAAATTGAAGCGGACGCGGGGACACCCCATGGTAGGATCGAGGGGATTCCAACTTTGAACAAGAAGGGGAGACTGTGATTAAAAACTCCCCGCGTCACCGTGTCAGAACTTCCCCGTGTCTTCTTCTCTTCTCCACAAATAAATTCGGGAGGCTCAAGACTAGGTGCTTCTCACTGGAGAAGGGTGCAAGAGAGCGTCTGCGGGTGCTGGTCAAGCGATCAGTAAAGCTGATTAATTGGCTCAAATGCTTGCAGCCGTAGGCATTTGCCATACCCGCTGGTCAGAGGGTCTGATGAAACCAGGTTTGGCACGCCAAAAACTCTTGTGGGGTAGGCATCCTGCCTGCGTTTGACTTGGTATTCGGTCCTTGTCTAATACCGATATAGGTCAAAATCTTTATAGCGAATGAGATTAGGTAAATTGACGATGGACATCAAAGACGGATTTGTCGGCACAATTGGCAACACGCCGCTGATTCGCTTGAACAGCTTTAGCGAGGAAACTGGATGCGAAATTTTGGGTAAGGCAGAATTTCTCAATCCCGGCGGTTCGGTTAAAGACCGCGCTGCGCTCTATATCATAAAAGAGGCAGAAGAAAAAGGCTTGCTCAAACCAGGGGGTACGGTTGTCGAGGGAACCGCTGGCAATACGGGAATTGGACTGGCGCACATTTGCAATGCCAAAGGCTACAAATGCCTAATTATTATCCCAGATACTCAATCTCAGGAAAAAATGGACGCATTAAGGACGCTGGGTGCGGAAGTCCGTCCCGTTCCCGCCGTCCCCTATAAAGACCCCAATAATTATGTCAGGCTATCCGGTCGAATTGCATCTGAAATGGAAAATGCAATTTGGGCGAATCAATTTGATAATTTAGCAAACCGCCGCGCCCATTACGAAACGACGGGAAAAGAAATTTGGGAACAAACCGATGGCAAAATTGATGCTTTTACCTGCGCTACCGGAACGGGTGGAACTTATGCGGGAGTGTCGATGTATCTGAAAGATAAAAATCCCAACGTTAAAACAGTTTTGGCAGATCCGATGGGTAGCGGACTTTACAGTTATGCCAAAACGGGAGAAATCAAAATAGAAGGAAGTTCGATTACAGAAGGGATTGGTAATAGCCGCGTTACGGCGAATATGGAAGGCGCACCCATCGACGATGCGCTCCAAATTGATGATAAACAAGCAGTAAGGGCGATTTATCAACTGCTAAGAAAAGATGGACTGTTTATGGGTGGTTCTGTGGGAATTAATGTAGGTGCGGCTTTTGCGCTTGCTAAGCAGATGGGGCCTGGTCATACAATTGTGACAATTCTTTGTGACGGCGGTGCGCGGTATCAGTCGCGGTTGTTTAATCGGGAATGGTTAGCGGCAAAAGGTTTATTACCTGATTAGTCAGTCGTCCCGGTAAAAAGCAGCGGGGCGGGTTTATATAAACTTATATATGCTAGGTAAAACCCGCCCCTACACCACTAACAAATGACAACTATGCAAATCAACGCATTGGCAGTTTATCAGTCTGGTGAAGGCTTAAAGCCTTATAGTTTTGAACCACAGCCACTCCAAGGTTATGACTGCTTAATTAAAGTTTTAGCTTGCGGTATCTGTCACTCGGATATTCACATGATCGATGGTGACTGGGGGAACTCCCGGTATCCGTTAGTACCCGGTCATGAAGTTATTGGGGAAGTGGTCGAGGTTGGGAACCAAGTACGGCATCTGAAAGTGGGCGATCGCATCGGCGTTGGCTGGCAAATGTCTGCGTGTCTGCAATGCTCTGATTGTCTCAAAGGTAACGAAAATCTCTGCGACCAAAACAAAGCATTGATTGTCAACGGCTATGGCGGTTTCGCCGATTACTTAACTGTAGACTCGCGTTTCGCCTTTCCCATCCCCCCCGGAATTGACACCGAAGTTGCAGCGCCGCTGTTGTGCGGCGGTATCACTGTATACTCAGGTTTGCGCTATGCTGGCATGACTTCCGGGCAAGAAATTGGCATAATTGGCATCGGCGGTCTGGGTCATTTGGCGGTGCAGTTTGCCAGTCATTTGGGAAATAGCGTCACGGTTTTTACCACCTCTGATGATAAGGCGCAGTTTGCTACCCAACTAGGGGCGCGTCACGTCGTGGTTGTACCCCCCGGAGCATCCCCGCCCCCTCCAAAGCAAAAGTTAAATATATAATACTCAGTACCGTTCCGATTTCCTTAGATTGGGGGGCTTATTTGCAATATCTCGATTCTGACGGGACTTTATCCCTAGTCGGCGTGGCTTCCGAGCCGCTTAATATACCGCTGTTCGCTTTACTTAGCAAGCGTCGCCGGGTTATGGCTTCTCCGATTGGTGGGAGAGGGATGATGATGGAAATGCTTTCGATTGCGGATCGGTTTGGCATTAAACCGATTGTAGAGACGTTTCCTTTGCCACAAGCGAACGAGGCGATGCAGAAAGTCCGGGATAACAAGGTACGCTATCGAGCCGTTTTGACAGTTAATTAAGGCAATGGAGTCTGCTAGAACGGTTTTGGTTTGCCAAAATAATGCCTGTCGCAAACAGGGTGCGGCTAAAGTGCTAGCAGCATTTCAGGCGCATCCTGTGGCGGGGGTTTTTGCGATCGCTTCCCGTTGTCTGGGACAATGCGGCAATGGGCCGATGGTACTGATTTTGCCGGAGGAAGTTTGGTATAACGGGGTACATCCCGATGAAGTGCTAGCAGTCGTAGAACGACATTTGCGGGGAGGTCAACCTGTAAAGGCAATGCTGTATCAAAAGTTTCATCGGCAGAATTAAATGGGGATTTAAGTCAAATTCAGATCTTGCACCTGTTGCTTGTCCCCCGCCGTGGAATAAATTCCCAGGGTTTTTAGCCCAAGTCCACTTAAGTGGACTGGTTTGTATTTCAGTCCTGTTTTAGAGGACTTTTGCTATCAGCTTTGGAATTTATTCCCTGGCGGGCTGTGGGTATTAGTGCAAGATTTCAGTCATAATTAATTGGGTCAGGACTTACGCAGGTCGAAGCCAGAAACCGGGTTTTTGATAGAAACTTTGGTGTTTGCGTAAGTCCTGTGGGTATATCCCTATGGGGAACGGTGTTCTATGGGGATTCAGGGTGAAAGTCTTGCTCAAATCTGGCACAAAGGCACAGGACAAAGTCCCGTTGTGGCACAGGGAGAAAGCAGCCAGCGTCCACTATGACTTAAACTGCATAAGTGCAATGGGGCAAGACATAGATATAAATGGAAGTCTTAGGTCAAAATGAAATTATGACCATCGCACAACTCACATCCAGAATCGACGCGGTTAAAATCTACGCTGCTGGTGCAACAATCGCACGCATCGCCGAGTTGCGCCTCACACCAGACTCATTGCCAGAACAAGTAGAAATTGCTTCATTGCCTCTAGCTTTGGATGATACCAGCGTCCGGGTGCGGGTTGAATTCGATGGCGGTAATGTCCCCATTGCATCGGATATTCGCATTGGTTTAGCTGTTCCTCCGCCATCAGAAACACCCAATCCACCAGCGGATGAAGAACTACGTGCAGCAAAAGCAGAAGTGCAGCGTCTTGAAGATATTATTGCCTTAATCGATAACGAGATGGCAGTATTATCTGGGCTAGAAGTACCGGATCGCCCGGAGGGAGAACCTGGGAAAGCACCACCGCCGTCGCCTATGAGTGCAAGACTCGCACTGGCTAATTTTAGCGACGAACAAATCCGCGCCAGAATGCAGGAAAAGCGGGAAACATTAGAAATGTTGCGTCATGCTAAAGAACATCTGGTAGATTTACAACAAAAACAGACACTTGCTTCTACTGCTAGAAATGCTAGACCGAACGAACTTCGCAAAACTGCAATTGTTAGTTTAAGTTATGAAGGCGAATTCAATACAGAGCAACAGACGCGGTTAGTTATAGAGTATTTTGTACCGGGGGCGCGTTGGAATCAGACTTATGTTTGTCGTTTGAATAGTGTTGATTCAACTGCAAATATTGCAATTCGCGCCTTAATTTGTCAGCGTACAGGTGAAGATTGGTCGGGCGTGCGGTTGGAACTTTCAACCGCATTGCCGATGGCTTGGTGTGCCTTGCCAGAATTGCCTTCGTTGCGACTTGGTAAGGCGCAACCTGTGGTGAAAAAGACTGGTTGGCGCAGACATCCTATAGGTGCAGAAATACTTTTTGAAGATTACGATCGCCAGAAAAAGATTGCTCTTGCTGCTGTTGATAAACACCAACGCATCGCCAATCTTTTCGCTCCATCTGTATCGCGATTACAAAAAATTACCAGCATTCAGGAATTTGAGAAAGCTTTTGCTGGTGCTGGTGCGGCTATGGATGAATTTGCCGACTTGGAGGCGATGCTTGCTGAGTCAGAAAAAACTGAAGAAATTTCAGAAGCAATTCCGATGCCAATGGTTGTTTCTGAGGCACCAGCAGATGCACCTGAATTTATCCGTCGCGCAACATTGGCAATAAGAACTAGAGCTACCACCCCAAGAGCATTAGTGGGTAGCTTCCAGCAAGGACATGCCCTCAGCAACACCACAAAAATAACAGATTATTCAAGCAATTATATTGCCTACGGTTTAATGCGGCTAGGTGCGGCAAACGACAAAACAAAGCGCGGTAAATTATCGCTAGAACAAAGAAACGAAGTTTACCTAGAAATCCTCCAACGCCAGAAAGTTGTTGTAAATTTTGACATCACAAAAGTCGTCCAAACAGCAGTAAACACAGCCGAAAGTTGCCTTGATCTCAACCTTCCTCCCGGCGGTATTAACGTGCGAGAAGTTGCAGCTTCTTTTGACTATGCCTACAGCGCCAATGGCAGAATTGATATTCCTTCAGATGGTCAATTTCATTCTGTCGCCCTCACAAACAAAACCACAAATGTAGACCTGCGATATATCGTCGTTCCCCGTGAAAATACCAACGTTTTCCGTATAGCCGAACTTCGCAACCCCCTACCAGCACCCCTACTCAGCGGCCCTGGGGATGTTTACGTAGATGGCGAGTATATTTTATCAAGCAATATTGCCACCGTACCCCCAAAAGGAAAAATGGAAATCGGACTGGGAGTCGAACAAGCAATCAAAGTAGCCAGAAACACATTTTATCAAGAAACCCGCTCTGGCACGGTATTAGTCGCCTTTAACGAAATGCAACATAAAATTGAGATCGAAATTACCAATCGCCTGTCCAAAGAAGCGCGAATTGAAGTGCGGGAAAGAATACCCGTTCCCCAAGAAGGTGCTAAAGTAGATGTGCAAATCGATCGCGTCTCGCCAGCATGGGAAAAGTACGAACAAGAGAAACGCGGCACGCCGATTCGAGGCGGTTATCGCTGGCGGGTAAAAGTACCTGGTGGACGCAAGGCAAACCTATCAGCAGACTACACGATTAAAACCTATGTCGATAGCGAAATCATCGGAGGAAATCGGCGAGAGTAATAATACTTCGTGGAAAAATCCCTGCAACGGGTGAAGCGCCGATAAAAAAACTTGTTGAGCTAGAAAGATATCCATATGATTTACCTGGCGCATTAAACCGATATCTTAAATCAACACAAGACATTTATCAGGGGCAAAACTATGCAGCCGGAACGACAAAAACGAATGATCGGCTACTTTATTGAAGAGGCTACAACACACCTAGATACCATCGAACAGGGTTTGGTAAATTTGAGCAACAGTATTGATAAATACTCGATTGTTAACGATCTTTTGTTTGCTGCTCACTCCCTCGCCGGGGGAGCCGCGATGCTCGGGATTGACAGTATTTCCAGTATTTGTTCCAATTTAAAATCTTGTTTTCAAACCTTGCAATTGGAAAGTTCGGTAAAATTTGACCTGAAGCTAAAAAAAATGTTCATGCAGGCATTTTACGGGATTAAAGAGTTAGTTTATCATCTGAATCAATCTTCAGAACTCAGCGATGCTAAAGCGATTAAAGTTATGTCAGAAATCGAAATAACTTTCGCTCAAATTAGGGATTATATGGATGGAATGGGGAAGCGATCGCTCCAAAAGGACCCCCCCACTTTTTTAACCGATGAAACTCTATCCATGTTCGATTTTTTTGAATAGGTAATTGCTAATTGCTAATTGCTAATTGCTAATTGGTCACAATTATTACCTGGTTACCGCTGGCAATTGATCGTTGACGTAGACATTAATTAATCAAGGGTCATCTCTATGCAAGCACTTCAACCTCCAGTATCGGTCATTCAAGAATTAACTTTATCCGCTTTGTTTCTATTGTGACGCTGCTGGAAGACCGGGCACAAGTGAGGCGAATTGGCAAGAGCAATTTTACTCCAGGACTGTGGCGAATTAAAGTAGAACAAGTCGCACCAGTTTTATCAGATAAATCCCTGCGCGCCGAATTTTGTCAGGACTATCCCAACGCACGCATTGATGATGTTAGAGTGCGGCGGGAAATGTTAGTTAAAGAAGCGGATAAACCGGATGAAATTAAAGCATTAGAAACCGAAATCCGTTCGCTAACCAAAACCTTTAACAATACCGCTGAAGACCGCCAGCACCTCGAATCTTGCTTTGAAAAAGTCAATGCTATCCTGGCAAAAGGTTTGCAAGAACTGCCTATCGATGCCATTTGGGGACAAATCGATCCTAGAACTTGGCGCGAGCAATTTTCTACTCTGTTTAAACAATTGCGAGACTTGCGGGTAGAAATTTTGAATAGCTATCACACCCAGGAAGATTTAAGTCAGAAAATTAATGACTTGATTGCTAAAGCAAGTGCATTATCTCGTCCCGATATGATGTATAATGCCCGCATCGAAGCAGATTTAATGATTCCTCAAGCGGGAGAATATGAAATTGCCTTTGATTATGTCGTTCCTAATGCGATGTGGCGTCCTTGGCATCAGGCGCGTTTGTTGAGGACTGAAGTCCTTACGAACCTGGAGGGGACTGAAGTCCCTACTACTAACTTGGAGGGGACTGAAGTCCTTACTACTAACTTGGAGGGGACTGAAGTCCTTACTACGAACCCACCTGCAAACTTATCTTTTCGCGTTGATGGTTGCGTTTGGCAACGCACGGGGGAAGATTGGAACGATGTAGATTTAGTATTTTCTACTGCAAGAAGCTCGCTGGGAACTGAACCGCCACTGTTAACAGATGACACTTTAAATGTTCAAGAAAAATCCCAGGCAATTATTATAGAAGCTCGCGATCAGAAGATTCAAACAACTGGAAGAGGAATAACCCAAACCGCTGTCCCTGAAGAAACTCCTGGCACTGTAGACTTACCAGGCGTTGATGATGGCGGCGAAGTCCGTACTCTCCGACCTGCAAAAAAAGCGACTATTCCTTCTGATGGTCGTCCCTACCGCGTGCCTATTTTTTCCTTTGAGTCGGCAGCGGAAATTGAGTATATATTAATGCCGGAAATGTCCTGTCAAGTTATGCTTAAAACCGAACAAACCAATACTTCTCAATTTCCCATTTTGGCAGGACCAGTTGATTTAGTAAGAACATCTGGTTTTGTCGGTCGTACCGAGGTTTTATTTATTGCACCAGGGGAGAAATTTGCTTTAGGATGGGGACCGGATGGTGCAATGCGGGTGCAACGGACTCAAACCCAGGAAAGAAAAAAAGATCATCTCACCCGGTGGAATATTGTCACCACTACGACCAAGTTATTCCTTTCTAATATTGGAGCAGAATCAAGAGTGATTAAAACCACTGAGCGAGTGCCAATTTCGGAGTTGGATCAAGTAAAAGTTGAGGTAATTTCAGATAAAACTTCCAACGGCGTGCAACCTGATGAAAATGGCTTTTGTACTTGGAATTTCCAGATGGAACCTTACTCGCAACTCCAGGCATCTCTAGTTTACCAAATTTCCGCCGCACCAGAAGTACGAGGAATTTAGGGTTAATGTAGGGGCACGGCATTAACCACCTTTGCGATAGTAAAAAATTTGTCTATGCCGTGCCCCTACTGGGACAGCACGGCATTAACCACCTTTGCGATAGTAAAAAATTTGTCTATGCCGTGCCCCTAATTGTCGGTCAGTTGTACAACTTTTGGTAGCAAACTCCGATAGGGAGGTGGAAGACTTTCTTCTAAGCAGGTATAAGCGGATTCTTTAACTAATATTTTGCCGGTCCAATCCGCACTAAAATCTTCACCAGGGATAAATCCCTGTGCGGCGAGGGTTAGACAAATCAAGTCTTTCACTTCTTCTAGCAAATCCAGGTGAGTTTCTAAATCGTAAAAGTTGTTCAAAGTCCATTCCAAGGTCTGGGAGTCGGTTTCGGATAATTCGATTAGGACTGTTGTGAAGATCTCGGTTGTGTAATCAAAACCCGCTAAAGCACTTAGGGTTTTTCTATAAGATTCTACTAGAGTTTTGTTCTGCTTCTTTAGGGCGCGGATAATCAACCGACAGCTAAAGTCAAACATTTCAGCAGAAGTGCGATACATGATAACGCTCCTTGGGACTGAAAATTTAGAGAGGATGCTTAAAGGCAGTGTCCCTGCCCGATTACTTCCAGTGTCTAACAGATCCGATGGGGTTGAAGGAGAAGTTAGCGATTTTAAGGAGAACTTAAGCAAGATTTACACAGAACTGCGTTCGCTACTGAATTGCTTTAGTAAATTATGTTACAGCGTCGTACTGGTCTGCGTATAAGGTATATCGACTCAACAGGGCGATATCTAAGTCTGGCAATAACTCGCTGCGCTCAATTTGTTCGTAGCGATCGCGCAAGCGATACAGTTTGAGTAAGCCATCTTCCCAAAACCAGACTTCCGGAACGCCAATTCGTTGATATAATTCTAATTTGTTGATTCCTCCACTGGTGAATATTACCTCAATTACCAAGTCGGGAATGGCTTTCTTTGTCTCCAAATTGTAGGATTCATCCGGCTCTTTTTTCGCATTTTGCTCCTCGCTACCTAGAGTGGGGCCACCTTTAACATAAAACCGGATACCTTTTTGCCTCATATAAGCTTCTAACAGCAAGCCGATTGTACTCTTAGTTTCCTCGTGTTCTGGACTCACTGTCATAATCTCTAAGATGCCATCTAAATAAGTAAACCTGACTCCGGCTACATTTTCAAATGCTGCTTCGATGGCTTCTAGCTGCGACCAGCTAATGCCATAAAATGTCAAGCAGCGTTCTTGATTTTCTGGTTGGGATATAGTTACTGCCACGATTGGTACTCCTTGTGAGAGCCTGGAAGAGTAATTATTTAATGAACCGCAGAGGCACAGAGGACGCAGAGGTAAGAAATAAGGAAGAGGTTAGTCGCTATTGGGGTTGGCGTGTCAGGAAGGGGAGATCGACTATTTGGCCTTCGGTTTCTCCTACTTGGACTTTTAATCCTTCACCACCGGCTTTTGTGCGGATATAAGCTAAGCCAAATGGCCCTTGTTCGGTTTCGGTGTAACTTGTTAGCTTGCCAATTTTTTCTTCTCCTATCATTACGGGGGTTCCGGGTTCGGCGGGTGCGTTGAGACGGACTCCCCAGAGTTGCTGTTTTACGCCTTTATATGTGTTCAATCTGGCAATTGTTTCTTGACCGATATAGCAGCCTTTGTTGAAAGAAATGGTTTGCCACAATCCAGCTTCGAGGGGATTATAATCATCGGTTAATTCCCGGTCTGGTACGGGGCGTCCTTGTTCGATTCGTAACCGTTCCCACATGCGATCGCCCATCGGTACTGCCCCCGCTTCTACTAATGTTTCCCACAACGCCGCTGCATTATCAGCTGAGACAATCAGCGTATATCCAGGTAGTGCCAACCCACTCCCAACAGCAACGCGAACCTCGATTTGATCCCCCCCTTCAGAAGGGTTTTCCCGCTTGTCCGCTGCTTCAGAAGGGTTTTCCCTCTTGTCCGCTGCTTCAGAAGGATCCCCCCCTGGGTCCCCCCCTTGGTAAGGATCCCCCCCTGGGTCCCCCCCTTGGTAAGGATCCCCCCCTGGGTCCCCCCCTTGGTAAGGATCCCCCCCTGGGTCCCCCCCTTGGTAAGGGGGGTTAGGGGGGATCTGCAAAACTTGGTGATTGGCGTAAGCTTGTCCCACAATTGCAGTTGCACCCAGTTTATCCAACAGCGCGTCACTTCCTGGCCCAATCAAGGCGAACATCGCAGTATCATCGGTGACATCTTTTAACTGCACCCGATCCATCGGGAACAGATATTTATCCATCCATTGGATTAACTGCTGACGCCGACTAGGTGAAACCAGCAACAGTACGGTATCTTCGGTGACATAGGCGGTTGTTAAATCTATAGTCCGCGCGGTGGAACTGACAAAAACCGTATCGCAGCCTTGTCCTGGTTTTAAGCTTTGAAAATCGTTGGTAGTTTGATTGTGCAGGAAGCGGAGGCGATCGCTATCGGCAACTTGGATGCGTCCCCAGTGGGAGAATTCGCATACTACCACACCCTGTTTTGCGGATGGGTTCGCGCAGCGTGCCGTCAGGCGTATCGCTGCCTCATCGTTGCCAAAACTCACTACCACCCCATCTGCAAAAATTGCTCCAGCAGCCGTCAAGACATCCTGCAACGCCTGAATCATGAAATTTCCTTCCTTTTTAACCTTTATTAAATAATTGGCAGATTGGCAAATATCTGCCTCACTGTCTGCTGTGCCTTCGCATCTAAGCGATTCCAATCTACATTCCCCGTCTCATCGATCAGGCTGGTATCGATCTCGACTTCGAGATTGTCTGGATCGACAATGACAAGATTGTAGTTGCAAAAGCAGACCTGATAACAAAGTTCCCACAGATCGAGGGTAAATTGCTGACTTTGATGTTGCAAAATTAACCGATATCCTGGATAGGGTTGCGGCAGGCGGACGATCGCTTCTTCAATTTCTTCTCGTGCCTCTGGCGACGCATCTTGGAGTTGTTGCCGCAGTTGTTGTACCCTGGCTTTTGTTTCCTCTGTCGTGCCTTCAGGCCAAACTGGCACATCTTCGTAAGTCCCTTTCCAGACAGATTCTTCCAACTGCTTGCGAATGTTATCTAAAATGCGGAGGAAAGCTGGTTGCATCAGCAGTTCCGCTTGTTGCCATGCGACGATGTTTTTTATTTTCGGCGGCATACTTATGATTCGATCCTGGGCGAGAGCAATTAGTTTTATCTTATTAGTAGCTTTATATATATCATGTCAGAAATCCGACTTTATACCTATTGCTACCTCTGCCACTCCCCCAAGGACAGTATTTCAGACAGATTCAACTAAATCTAATAATATTGTGGAATCTCAAGTTAAAAATAAGACTCAACTCATCGATATTCCCTCAGTTAATCCCAATATCGTCCTCGACATCCGCTATGCTACTCAGAATAATTTTACCAAAAGAAGACTCTACCCTGTAGCGCGATGCCTGCTAAGAGCATCGGTTGCCAGAAAGCTTTCTCTCGTGCAACAAGATTTGGAAAAACAAAGTTTGGGGCTAAAAGTTTACGATTGCTATCGCCCCTTATCTGTTCAAAGACAAATGTGGCGATTGTTTCCCAATCCTCGCTACGTCGCCAATCCTGCTATAGGTTCTCGACACAATCGCGGTGCAGCTGTGGATGTGACGCTTGTAGATAGAAATGGTGATGAATTAGAGATGCCAACCGAGTTTGATAATTTTACCGTGAGGGCGCATATAAATTATAGCGGCGGCAGTTCCCGTTCTCGGAGAAATCGCCAGATCCTGCAAAATTCGATGAAACAACGTGGATTTATGCCAATGCCAAGCGAATGGTGGCATTTCGATGGGGCGGGGTGGGAAAATTTTTCAGTTCTCGATCTGCCGTTAGAATCAAGTCCTTAATTAACGCAAGTTGCTAGTTATGCAAATTGGTAATTGGTAATTGGTAATTGGTAATTGGATTCATGGCTCAGTCTACTCTTGAGAATTACCCATTACCCCAGAAACCTCGGCTAAAGAAACAAAGGTGAAGAGTTAATTTCTCGCAAGAAACCCACGATTTTTCAGCTCGCCCTTTGTTTCTTTAGCGTCAAACCCACGATTTTTCAGCTCACCAAAGTTGGTTTATCTGCTGAGTAGGTGTTCAAGTTTTGTAGGTCTATTTGGATTGGAACCGTTCACATTGAATTGCTTCAACATTGCGTAGATAGCCAAGTTTAGGAGCATAGTTGTTAGGGCAAGTTACATACACGATGTCTTGAGGTCGGCTGACGACTAATCGATAAGAAGGCGGAACAGTCGGGTCATTTCCTGCGCTCGTTTCAATTCGTGGAGCAATTTGCCGAACAACTTGAGCGACAACTGGCGATTTGAACAATGTAATTGCACTGGTTAATAACACAAAAATACTCGCGATTAGAACTGTCCGCAGCCTAGATTGAGTGGTAATTTTCATGGTTTATCTTGATTGAAATATTGATGTTTTCCAGGAGGGATGCAATTTCAAAAGATTGCTAAAAAATGGCAATCACGATTACACCTGTGAACACCGATTAACCGAAAGTTTAGAGATGGGAAACTTTTCCACCTCTTTAAGAGCTGATCGGTGAGGGTCGCGATGCCAAAGGCACAGCAAATGCTGCTCGCAACCCTAGACGGGTACTCACCTGTTCTCACCCTTTAACGCCCAGGTACAGCTCTCAGCGATTCGATGCGATTATTCAGCCTGCCTAGATTGGCGAGCGACTGTCTCGGTTTAATCTCAACAAAGTCACCTTGAAAGTTCTTCTGGGCATAGAACCGCCAGGTCTGATTGTTATTGACCCGATCCGAGGAAGCTACATTATTGAATCTGCCCAGATCTGGAACTGCCGCACTCGTTCTAAAGACACGTCCCTGAAAATTGGCTTCAGAATACAACACGACATCGGCTTGCCCCTGAGTCTGAGCTGTCCTTTCGGTTGTATTTGCAGATTGCCGTTCTTGTTGAGCAGTAGCCTAGTTCCTTGTCGAAGAATAGAAACCCGGATGGGTGAGCGTAAGTCCTGATATTTTTGCCGAGGGAGCCATTAGCCATTAGCAATTAGCCGCTATGCATGAGATAACTAGCAACTTGAGTTAATAGTTGCGAATTTCGATCCGCCCCCCATATCTTGTCACGTAGTAAGAGCCGCTTACATCCTTGGTTTCGACTGGATTTTCCTCGATTTCAATATACAGTTCCTTGTCAAAAAATGGAAAAGGTGTATATTGTGCTAAGAGTGCAAGCGTACTGGCAATACCAGATGGCACGTTCGCAATCAATAAAACTTTTCCGGTATTATTCCAATTTTTGAACGCCACATTGCTAGAGTTGGGATCGGTTTTAAATTCAACTTTAGCAACCTGGGATGTTTTGGTAATGATAGATAGCATATTGGCTTCAACTAGCTACTAGGTGTGTGTTGCTTCTAAGCTAATTGAATAAAAAAGTAAAAGACAGCACCCAGAAGGGTACTATTGTTGGCCCTCGCCAATACCGAGTTTTCAGACTTGCCATAAAAACTCAGGTAAAAAAAGGGTCTGGTGCATCATTTTCAATTTCTGCGCGAGCGGGGTCTTCTTACCTCTGGAATCCGCTCTAAAACAGCTTTATAAACGTAAACGCGAGCGCAATATCTGGCTGAAGTAGAACAGGTAGCTTCGATCGCAACATTGCTAACATTGGTAACATCGAATGAGAAAGAAGCTGTTTGTCCAGCACCAACTGTCCGAGTTGCCGCTTGTCGCCCATCCAGGTAAATATTGACGATGTTGGCAGGACTGCCTGCATCGGTGTCAAGCATCCCCAATCCCAACTCCAGGGTTTTAAATTTAGCTTGCTCGTCCTCGTCTCTGATTCTACAGGTGACTGACGCTGAGCCATTGCTGGGATTGAGATTCATCAGACTTCTGTAGACGGCTCTGGCTATGGCAATATTTGTTTCATCATATCGAAAGCGTCCGGGGCCACTACCGACGCATACAGTCCGTACCAGGGAAGACGTGCGTATCCGTTCCCGTTGCTGTCCCTGTACGACTTGTTGGCCTAGAGTTACTAAGGCTAAGAATAGCATCGCACCAGGGATGAGTTGCGCTATCAACTTGGTTTTTTGCATAGGGAAACTGGCATAACAGGTAAAAATCCTTACTAATCATATCGGAATCTTTCGCGCCAAAATTGCCCGCTTTTATGCTTGGGGAGGTTTGTCAGGCGCGATCGCATCTACTCTATACCCGTAGCTGCTTCTTCCTTCGCCTCAATAATATCCCCCAGATAAAGCTTGACGAACTCCCTAACAGCATCGGGATTGATTTCCCAGAGCGCTTTTGTAATCTCTGTTATTGTCTCCCCAGTTGGATCGGTGCGTTCGTGGGTCCACCGATACACGACGGTGCGCTCAATGCTTATTTTGACTGCTAGCTTATTCTGGCTGATTTTGTTGGATTCCAAGACTTGTTTGAGCGCTCTACCTGCTTTTCCCATAACATAAATTGTGTCCAATGAAGATATTTTTACCAAATTTACGGATTGCTACAAACCGTCAAATTTTAGCAACGGGCTGATTCCGATCCCCCTGTGGTGGTACGATCGCATCCATAGCTAGGGGTGTCTGTAAAACCAGGCTGAGATCAAACCCTTGGTACCTGAGTCTGGGTAATACCAGCGGAGGGAAGCTGTTTATTCGAGGAATTCAATATGCGTTCAGAATGGATTGCCAAGCGTCGTGGTGAAAGTAACGTGACGCAAATGCACTACGCGCGCACTGGCGTCATTACCGAAGAAATGGAATATGTCGCTAAGCGGGAAAATCTCCCCGTTGAGTTAATTCGCGACGAAGTAGCGCGGGGACGGATGATTATCCCCGCTAACATCAATCACACTAATCTAGAACCGATGTGCATCGGCATCGCTTCTAAATGTAAGGTAAACGCCAATATCGGCGCTTCCCCCAATTCCTCGAATATTGACGAAGAAGTCAATAAGCTCAAACTGTCGGTAAAATACGGTGCCGATACCGTCATGGACTTATCCACGGGTGGCGGTAATTTAGATGAAATTCGCACCGCGATTATCAACGCTTCCCCAGTCCCCATCGGCACTGTACCCATCTACCAAGCATTAGAAAGCGTCCACGGCAGGATGGAAAATCTGACGCCGGATGACTTTTTACACGTGATTGAAAAACACGCCCAACAGGGCGTAGATTACATGACAATTCACGCGGGAATTTTAATCGAATACTTGCCTTTGGTCAAAACCCGCCTCACCGGAATTGTTTCTCGCGGTGGCGGTATTATTGCTAAGTGGATGCTGCACCATCACAAACAAAATCCCCTTTATACCCACTTCAACGACATCATCGAAATCTTCAAGAAATACGATGTTTCGTTTAGTTTAGGGGATTCTTTACGCCCCGGTTGCACTCACGATGCCTCTGATAATGCCCAACTGGCGGAACTCAAAACCCTCGGACAATTAACCCGCAAAGCTTGGGAACATAACGTGCAAGTGATGGTGGAAGGTCCCGGTCACGTGCCAATGGATCAAATTGAGTTTAACGTCAAAAAACAGATGGAAGAGTGTTCTGAAGCACCCTTCTACGTTTTAGGGCCATTGGTAACAGATATTGCACCCGGATATGACCACATCACTTCTGCAATTGGTGCGGCAATGGCGGGGTGGTACGGAACGGCGATGCTGTGCTACGTGACACCAAAAGAACACTTAGGACTGCCGAATGCAGAAGACGTGCGGAATGGGTTAATTGCGTATAAAATTGCCGCCCACGCTGCCGATATTGCAAGGCGTCGTCCGGGGGCGCGCGATCGCGATGACGAACTCTCCCGCGCCCGTTACAATTTTGACTGGAATCGTCAGTTTGAATTAGCCCTCGATCCGGATCGCGCCAGGGAATATCACGACGAAACTTTGCCAGCAGATATCTATAAAACTGCTGAATTCTGTTCGATGTGCGGGCCAAAATTCTGTCCGATGCAAACTAAAGTTGATGCAGAAGCTTTGGAAGAATTGGAGAAGTTTTTGGCAAAGGAACCTGTAAGTCAGTCCTAGATGCTAAATAATGCTTAGGGAGTAGGAATATAGATTATCTCTTTTCTATTCCCTAGCTTTTAGTCAGACAAACTTTACCAGTCTAGTCCATGTCAGAAGTCAAGCAAAAAACCAAACCCATTCAAAAAATTCTCTTTGGCAGTCCAGGCACAGGAAAAAGCTATCGGGTTCGTGAAATTGCCAATTATTACCGCAGAAGATTTGAGTATTACATAAAGTCAGAAAATACAGAAGAGATTAAAAGTAGAAGTATAAGAAAGCAATTTGTTTATGAATATCTTATTCAGAGGAATGAAAACTTTTTGGTCAAAGATTTTAGTCGGTTTTAACCGACTTGAGCTAAAAGCCTTTGAAATTTATTTCCGGGCGGGTGTTCGGGCAGGCGCAAGATGTGAGTTAACCCACCCTACTTTCTATAAAGTTGTGGCATTCAAGTACGGGGCAAGAAATCTGTACCTTCAGGTAACATTCACACCCAGTGTTGTCAGTTGCTTTTAGTCCGGATGGTAAAACTCTTGCCAGTGGGAGTAGGGATAAAACGAATCCGGTTGCATTGGAATTAAAGCAGTTTTCAATTGGGTGCAACACAGCGATTGTAGGGGCTAAGGCTAAAGTAAGTTTTGTCGCCAGATCAAAGTTTTTCTCCTGTTCCCTACCACAAACGGGATTGAAAGCAATCTTGTCTAATGATTCCGATGCAACCGGAATCTATATGAGTCCTATTATGTCCTTAAGCAATGGTTATGCAAGTGTTTTTGATGTTGTAGGGGCGGGTTTTACGAGATATAATTGCGCTTGGGCGCAAAGAATAAATAAACCCGCCCCGACTTGCAGCTACCGATGCCAGCGGAGATGATATCAGCCGTAACGCACCGCTACCGATGGTGCGTTACACTGCGTTAACGCACCCTACTTTCTACTTTCTCAAAATTTACATCACTCCAGACGCCCGCCAGCGATTAAAATCAAGCAGCGATTAGCGAAAGTCCTCTGAAGAGGAATGAAAAATTTTTGTTCAAAGATTTTAGTCGGTTTTAACCGACTTGAGCTAAAAACCTTTGAAATTTATTTCCGGGCGGGTGTTCCGGCAGGCGCAAGATGTGAGTTAACCCACCCTACTTTCTACTATTAGTTTCCGAAATTGCATTTTTGCCGTTGTAGCCACACATGGCTCCTACTTTTGCGATTATTAAGCGTAATAATAAAGTATGGCGAGACAATCATTCACAACGCTGCAACAAGAAACACCAGAAAATCCAGGTATTGCATCGTCTGCATTTCCCCTGCCGGGAGGGGGAATTACTTTGCTGATACTAGGGATAATTATAGGTTGGCTGGTTGTCCGCGAGCGCAATTCTCCCATTATGCGTGATGGCAATCAACCCCACTTCACCCAAGCACTTCAGTGGATTGCCTATAGCAAAGCGCTAGAAAAATCTCAGCAGTATGAGCAAGCTATTGCAGCTTACGATCGAGGCTTGACCGATTTTCCCCATGATTTTCGATTATGGCACGAACGGGGACTGCTGCTGGCGAAGCTACAACTGTTTGAAGCAGCACTCGAAAGTTACAATCGCGCCTACGAATTGAAACCCAATCAGCCAGATTTGGCACACGAACGCGGTGACACTCTGTTGCAGTTAAAACGGTACGATGAAGCGATTACCTCTTTTGATATCTGTTTGCGGTATTTTCCCTATAGCGCCCATATATTGGCAGATAAAGGTTACGCGCTCTATTGTTTGGCACAATATGAAGCAGCCTTGAAAGTCCTCAATCAAGCGCTGAACAATGCCACCCACGACCCCAATACGAGTGCTTATGCTCGCTTCTATCAGATTGAATCTTTGATTGAGTTACGACAGTTTGATGCTGCTTTACAGTCATCTCAGAAAGCAATGAAGCTTTATCCTAATGAGTTGTTGAAAGAACAGCAAAAAAAATTGCTATCAATGTAGAATGATTATACAATCGGTGAATCTGTCTTACAAAAGATGCTGAATAATTGGCGAAAAGGCTTGTTGAGACTGGGGAAAATTAGTGCGATCGCTTACACCTCCACCTGCGTTATTTTATTCTTCAGTCAGCCCTACTTTATCTTTAAACCAACTCGCGCTTTCCAAAAAAGTCCTGAATTTTATAATATCAAATATCAAAATGTTTATTTACCATTCCCCGGAAGTTCAAGCAACAACGTAATTCATGGATGGTGGATTCCATCTCAACGACGCCATTTAGGCACGTTACTCTATTTACATGGAAACAGTTTCAATATAGGCTCTAATATTACTCAGGCTTACCGTTTTCACCAAATGGGTTTTTCCGTTCTGCTAATTGACTATCGAGGATACGGTAAAAGTCAAGGCAATTTTCCCAGTGAATCTCAAGTTTATCAAGATGCTCAAATCGCTTGGAATTACCTGGTAAAACAAAAACAAATTACAGCCAATCAAATTTTTATCTACGGTCATTCATTAGGCGGTGCAGTAGCGATTGATTTAGCAGTAAAACATCCAGAAGCAGCCGGATTAATTGTGCAAAATTCTTTCACTTCAATGCAGAAGATGGCAGAACTAGATCCTTACTTGCGGATATTTCCAATTAGTTTAATTTTAAGACATCGATTTGATTCTATTACTAAAGTTAAATCGTTGCGGATGCCTGTGTTGTTCGTTCACGGCACTGCCGATGCGATGATTCCCAAAACAATGAGCAAAACCTTGTACGCTGCTGCACCCGAACCTAAACAGTTGCTGCTAGTTCCGGGTGCAAAACATAATAATGGAGATCTTTTTTTTAATCGCAGCGAATATCGCCAAGCTATCCAAAATTTTGCCGCATCAGCACGAAAATTATCGAGTACAAGAAACCCGGTTTTTTAGAAAAACCGGGTTTCTGAAGCTGCTACAGATTTTTGTACCGCTCCTGAATTTCCCGAATCGAAAATACTGCCTCAAACTTCAATCCAACACCTTGGTAAAATTCAGCACCACCTTGCTCCCTATCCACCAGTGAAATTACTCGAGCGACGCTATAACCAGCCCCGCGCAGCCGTTCCACCGCCTTCATCGCCGACTGTCCGGTGGTTACAACATCTTCTAAAACCACTACCTTTGCACCTTCTGGTAAATTGGGGCCTTCAATGTAAGCTTTTGTACCGTGTCCCTTGGCTTCTTTACGGATAATGAGTGCGGGAATCGGTCGATTTTCAATTGCAGAAACCACGCTCACTGCGGCTACAATTGGATCGGCTCCCAAGGTCAATCCAGCCACGGCGTCAGTATCCATCGGTAGCATTGGTAACAGAAGGCGAGCGGTGGCTAAAGCTCCTTGAGGATGGAGGGTCACCTGCTTGCCGTTGATGTAATAAGAAGCACGCTGCCCGGAAGAGAGAACAAAATCACCTTCTTGATAAGCTAGATTGCAGAATAAATCCAGAAGTTGCTGGCGCAGCAGCGTCAGATCTGATGTCTTCGCCCAGACACCGGAGTGGGCAGGTGTTCCAATCGTCATCGCCGTTGAGGGGTTGAAATAGCCAACAATGATTCTAAACCCAAAGTTGAGCTAGGATTTGAAAAAATGTGAGGGTGAATGATATGGGTATGCGATTGAGTTGCCTCAAAGGCGTAATGATTGTTGTAGCTGCGGCTGGTGGTTTTGCTAACAGCGCGATCGCTGACCCCTATATTTTCGTACCTGACAATGACAGAGCGGTTCGCATCGATCAGCAATTCAATCGGGTCTTTTTTAGCAACGATAGAGAGTTCTTCAAAAATCGTTCTATCGAGCGGCAATTGGACTTTCTGTTCGGACTGAGGAATTCTTACCCCGAAAACGAAATTAATCGAGATGGTAGGGGAGTCCACAACCTTTATGTAGAAGTGCTAGAACGGCAGGTGGGCAGCGATCCGATACTGCTTACCCCCGATCTGCCAAATCCCTTCAATACCTCGCTGCGACAGCTACCGCCCTCCAGTTTTAACCGCCCATTTGGGGGACGGGAGTTGATCAACGAGGAACTGCCGCCGCGTTAACGGTATAGTCAGTCCATAGTCAAAAGCCCAGCCCAAATTGTCAATGGGGCTGATAAAAATCAAAGGGTTCCAGCCGTTCAAAAGCTGAAACCCTTATCCTGTCTGGCGATGCGGATGAAAGGACTTGAACCTTCACACCTTGCGGTACTAGAACCTAAATCTAGCGCGTCTGCCAATTCCGCCACATCCGCATGGATTTCTATCATAGCACACATTAGAAGCCAAATTACTCGTTTTGTGACTCGCCTCACACAGCAAGTTATGTAAAGATCACGTGAAGCAAGCAGGTGCTGTCACCCGCGACATCAGTGGAATCACAGATATTAGATATATCGAGTTCAATGTTGTCGTCATGTTGTCTGTAACGCTTCCTCCAGTTAACCTGATTCCCGGTGCGATCGCCGATTTATTCGCTCAAGTCAGCAGCACAGGTTGCATTACATTAGCCGATCGATATGGACTGATGGCGGCGCTGTTAGACGACTCCCTCGAAGAAGAGGAACAGCGTTGCATCGACCGACTGATCCGCGCCTTGTATAGAGGACGGGTTAAGGTTGTCGATGAAATTTCTGCTGTAATGTAAAATTCACAACGCTTTAGAGTTGTGTTGTAGCGATCGCCTTCACAAAACAAAGCTGCAGTAAAAGTAGAGGGGATCGAATGATGAAACCAGGATTTTTAGCGCTTGTCACCCTAGTCGCCACCACAAGTTTAGCTGCAAGAGCTAGCGCTCAGCGAGCGAGCGTACCGCGAATACCCATTATCCGCACCGAAAGTCAAGATTTTTTTAAGCAGGGAAGAGAACAGTTTGAGGGAGAAATTCAGTTTCTCACCCTGAGAACCAATCTTCCTAACCAGGATTTGCTCAAAATTCGCGAGTTTCCACCACTAGAAGATGGCCCCTTTTCTTTTCAACGATCGAATGCCTTCTCAAACCGGGTTGGTCGTGAGGACAAGAGTCCTCAAGAGTAGCGATCGCACCACGTCAAAGAAACCCGGTTTTTCTGAAAAACCGGGTTTCTGGTCAGAATTTGAGCGCTCGCACTTTATCCTCGATTGTGCAATCGCGTAGAGGTTAGTACCTCTGTATTTGTTACGGGGGCGTCAAAAATGACTGTCAGATCCGCGTTAGGGATCAATCGCCGCAGTACTTGAAGGTGATCTAAGGCATCATTCCGGCGGCGAAACCGTGCAACCGTTATCCGCTGCATGTTTGGCAGGTGACGAATTATGCTCCAAGGATAAAGTTTTTCGCGATATGTCTGTTGTGTTGGTATCATAGAGCCATCCTTCCCACTTTGTGGGGCATTGTAAGGAAGGCGATCGCTGTCTCAGTTTTCCAGGCGGAGTAGCGATCGCTTACTCAGATAACTTTATGCCGCGAACGCGGCAGATGTCAAGTAGAGAATGGGTCTAATTAGGTTGCGAGTGAGAGAATTGGCTGCTGAAAAGGGTTGGACGCTCAAAGAAGTCTCCCAACGATCGGGAATTCCCTACGGCACAGTTAGAAGCTATGCTCATTCTCCCAAGCTGGCAACTGTAGACTACACCGCTTTGAAAAAGTTAGCCTATACATTTGATGTGATAATTGATGACTTGGTTGAAATATTAGAAGAGTAAGTCTGCCGTTGTTGGTATCATAGAGCCATCGTTCCCACTTTGTGGGGTTTTGAGGAGGAGCGATCGCTTATAGATGGGGCTTTCTTAGGCTAAGAGTAAGGGAATTAGCAGAAGAAAAGGGTTGGACACTTAAAGAAGTCTCGGAAAGATCGGCAATTCCCTACAGCACCATCAAAAAATACGCCCAAACACCCAGCTTAGCAACGGTAGACTATACGGCTTTATTGAAGTTAGCGCGTGTATTTGATGTGATGCTCGAAGATGTGGTAGAAGTGTTGGAAGAGTGATGGGTCTAATTAGGTTGCGAGTGAGAGAATTGGCTGCTGAAAAGGGTTGGACGCTCAAAGAAGTCTCCCAACGATCGGGAATTCCCTAGGGCACAGTTAGAAGCTATACTCATTCTCCCAAGCTGGCAACTGTAGACTACACCGCTGTGAAAAAGTTAGCCTATACATTTGATGTGATAGTTGATGACTTGGTTGAAATCTTAGAAGAGTAAGCGATCGCCACCTCTGTAAAATTGAGAAATAGTAGTTTAACTTTAAGAAACCCGGTTTTTTAGAAAAACCTGGTTTCTCAGGTGGTCGAAACCGATCCGAATCCGTTTAATCAGCTACCTCAAGAAAAATACGCGAGGCAAACTTGAAGCGTTGGGGGTTAAAATTCCATGATGATTGCAGCAGAACAACGCTACTATTCACCCGAAGAATACCTAGAACTAGAGGTAAATTCTGAGGAACGTCACGAATATATTGATGGTCAAATTATTCCCATGACAGGCGGAACACCTAATCATAACCAAATTGCTCTTAACCTTAGCGGATCGCTAAATTTTGCTCTCAAGCGTCAGTCTTATCGAGTCTTTGTTACAGATCAGCGACTCTGGATTCCCAAAAAGCGAATTCATACCTATCCCGATGTCATGGTTGTGCAAGGTCAACTGGAATTTGCAGCAGGACGAAGAGACACGCTCGTGAATCCGCTGATGATTGTTGAAGTCTTATCAAAATCAACTAAAAGTTATGACCGGGATGAAAAATTTGCAGCGTATCGCACCATTCCCAGCTTTCGGGAATATCTTCTGATTGACCAATACACCCTGCACGTCGAGCAGTATTCCAAAACAGATAACAACCGCTGGATATTTACTGAATACGAAGATGAGGATGAAACGATATCTCTAGCTGCTGTTCCGTTTGAAATTGTCCTGGCGGATATTTACGATAAAGTGGACTTTGAAGATGAGGTCGTTGAGGAAATTAACCCAGTGCAAGAAGAGAGTGAACTAGGCTAAAAAGATTTATTTTGGCACAGGGAATGGGACAGGCAAGATGCCTATCCCACAAGCGAGAATTATTCCTTATATTTCTAGTTTTGGGGAGTTTTGTCGAGATTGTTAGAAGTGGTGGGAATTTTGATCGTAAACTCGGTTCCCCGACCTGGTTGAGAATTTACTTCCAACTTGCCATTGTGTTTTTCTACTATAATTTGATTGACGATCGGCAAGCCGAGTCCGGTTCCCTTCCCAACAGGTTTTGTAGTAAATAAAGGCTGAAATAATCGCTGTTTGACCGATTCACCCATACCAATCCCATTATCAGCAATCTGAATCGCGACCCATTGAGCAGAATCGGTCTCGGTTGTAATCTGAATCTGGGGAATTGGAACGCTCATTTTGCCTTGTATAAATGCTTCGTCAATGGCATCAATTGCGTTTGCCAGAATATTCATGAATACTTGATTCATCTGTCCTGGATAGCAATTTACTTCTGGCAATCTGCTATAACGCTTGATGACTTGGATGCGGGGACGATGGTACTCCTTACCCCCGATACGAAGGCTCTTTTCTTTGATACGATGTTGCAAAATCATCAGCGTGGTATCGAGTCCCTCGTGCAAATCCGCAGGCATTTTTGTATCGCAATCTGAGCGGGAGAAGGTGCGGAGCGATCCGGAAATGTTTTGTATCCGTTCAGTTCCTACCTGGAGCGAATCTAGAATTTTTGCCATATCTTCGAGGGCGAATTCCAGATCCAAGTCTTCGATTGCGTTAGTAATTTTTGCTGACGGGTTGGGATATTCTTGTTGATACAGTTGCAGAATTTCAGTTACACCGGCAATGTATTCTTGCAAAGGTGTAATATTGTTGGCGATGAAGCTGATAGGATTGTTAATTTCGTGGGCGACACCGGCAATTAATTCTCCCAATGTTGATAGTTTTTCTTGTTGCACAACTTGGATCTGAGCTTGTTGCAAAGCGGCGGTGCGATCGCGCACTTGCTCTTCCAATGATTCCGTAAGTTGCTTTAGTTGTAAATGCACCCGCACTCTCGCAATTACTTCCTCTTGTTCAAACGGTTTGGGGATATAGTCTACTGCACCGAGAGCAAAACCCTTCATTTTGCTTTCTGTATCCGCCAAAGCTGTGGTAAAAATGATCGGAATGTTTTGAGTAATCGGATTTGCTTTTAGGGCGCGACAAGTTTCAAATCCATCAATTCCTGGCATTTGGATATCCAACAAGATTAACTCTGGTTGATTGCGTTCGATTAGAGCGATCGCGCTTTCCCCACTGACTGCAACGCGGAAGCGAAAACCAGCACTACTCAACGCTTCTGACAGAACAGACAAATTTGTGGGATTGTCATCCACAATTAAAATGAATCCGGTGTGTGAGCGAGTTGTCATGATGGATTGGTTCCTGATTGAGTATTTACAGCGAATCGATGTATTGCTCAATAAAACTTTCTAGACGTTTGACTTGGAAACTATTAGCAAGCTGCACAATTTCGGCGGCAAAAGGCGTTAGCTTCTGATCCGAAAGAGGCAGTTTTTGAGCCATTTCTACAACTCCTTGAATATCACCATTTTGTACCAGGTTGAGTAACTGCTGTAAAACCTCGCTAGCAGGAGGAATCAGATCGACTGGACTTGTTGAGCTATCTGCATTGCCCTGATATATCCATTCTAATTGCAAGTATTCCTGTAGCAGTTGCATCAGGGTTTGGGCGTCTACAGGTTTGGGTAGAAATGCATTCGCACCGGCATTAATGCTCTTGTATTGATCGGTTTCAAACACGCTGGCGGAGGAAGCAATAATAGGGATGTCTTTGAATTGGGCAGAGGTACGCAGACGCTTGATCAACTCAAATCCATGCATTACAGGCATCACCAAGTCAGTCACGATCGCATCCGGTTTGCTTTCGTTGGCAGTCTCCAATCCTTCCTTACCATCATTGGCTTCGACGATTGTAAATCCAATTGGCTCGAGTAAATTCACAATCACCGAGCGATTTTCCCATTTGTCATCCACCACTAAAATGGTGCGCTTTTTGCCTTGATAGCCCACAATGGTTCCTTGGTGAACTACTCTAGAAGCAACTACCCATTCTTTCGCTTGGGGTAGTTCCACCTCAAACCAAAACTTACTGCCTTTACCAAACTCGCTAATGACTTCAATTTGACTACCCATCAACGAGATAATCTTTTGGCTAATTGCTAATCCCAAACCCGTACCTTCTGCTTGTTGTTTTACTTCTCCAACCTGTTCAAAGGGCAGGAATATTTTCTCAATTTGATTGGGTTTCATGCCCACTCCGGTATCTTCTACTTCAAAGCTAATTTTGGTAATTGTTACGTTTAATTCTTCCCGATTACCAATCACCTCAACCTTGAAAGTCACCCTTCCTTGCTCGGTAAATTTTATCGCGTTACCAAGCAGATTGATTAAGACTTGACGCAAGCGTTTTTCATCTGCACGAATGCCAGCAGGCAAGTTTGGATCGAGTTGGACAGCAAAGGCAATGTCTTTCTGTTCTGCCCGGATGCGGCAAATTTCCGTCACAGTTTCTAGAAATGAAGGCAAGTAAAAATAAACCGGATTGAGTTCCAATTTACGGGCTTCAATTTTGGAGATATCTAGCACATCATTAATCAGGGTTAATAGATGGGAACCGCACTGCCCAATAATTTCTATCCCTTTGCGTCCTTTATCCGTCAGAGTTTCGCTGCGTTGGAGAATTTGTGTATAGCCCAGGACGCCGTTGAGGGGTGTGCGTAACTCGTGGCTCATATTGGCGAGGAATTCGCTTTTGGCTTGATTTGCTGCATCGGCGGCTTCTTTTGCTTGCTGAATCTCCAGATTCGCCTGCTGAATTTCCTGGAATTTGTTCTGGAGTGCAATAGCCATTAGTTGAAAGTTGTTCGTCAATGCATTAATTTCGCTCACTTGGCTGCTGGGAAACTCTAACTCTTTCGGTGCAATCAGTTTATCCGGCAGGTTAGTTGTTAAGTTTGCCAGTTGGAGCAGAGGCTTAACCAGATTATAGCTAATAGCTTTTGCCAACAGTGGTGTCAAAACTGCGATTAACATCAAAACAGCAAAACCATTGGTATAAAGCCGATCTAAAAGCACAAGATACGGTGCGCTAGGCACTTCGATCGCCAATTCCCAGGGTAAATTCTCTCCAATTGATGCCTTTTGCACGTAGAAAGATTTTCGCCAACGAACCACTTTAGCCATAGGCTGAACTGTTGGTATCCAGCGATACGTTGTGTTATTGAGTTGTTGAATTTCCCCATTATTATCGCGATCAAATCGTTGTAAAAATTGGAGTTCTTGACGAGTACTGATAATCGCCCGCTGCTGCAAATCGAGGATGCTAATAAACTCTGTTGATGATTGATAATTATTTGTTAACCACCCAGCGATCGCATTCACATCAATCTCAGCAAAGACCTGACCTATTACACCGTCATCTTCTAAGATGGGTACGTTCTGAATTATCGATGGGTAATTCGCTCCTTGAGAAAATACTACCCCAGAGATCCTGGGCTGTTTTGCCATCAGGAAGGCTTTGTATTCCGGCTGCTCCAGTGTCGTAAAATCTGTGGGCATAGCCGAGACAATAATTTTTCCCTGAGCATCGGTAATATATAGATTGCGGATTTCTGCGAAGGAACTCTGGGCTAGTTTTGTAGTGTCTTGCAGTGAATTTGAGCTTGACATATTTGCATCTTTAGCATATAATGCAAGGTTTTCCAGCATTCGCTGCTTTTGCTGATACCAGTTTTGCAGTTCTGTACTCACATTCTTGGTTGTATTGTCCAAACTCGCTAAAATGTGATGTTCCTGCTCGGAAGTAGCACCCTGACAATTCCAAATCGTCAGCACCAGCGCCGGTATTAAAACAAAGGCAACGAACAAATTTAATAGGGTTTGCTCAAAAGCTATGGTTTTTTCGGCTTTAGAACGAACAATCCACTTAGAAATCGGTGTATGATTTAGAATTAAACAGGCAAGCAGGGCGTTAGAAATCTGATTAACCGGATTTTTAAATGAAATAAATAAAACAGAACTAGGCTCTACTTTTGCCAAAAAAACATAGAGTATCCACAATAAGGGGAACCCAATAAATCCCCAATAAACCACATCTAATAAAAGTAAATTGTTACTACGCCGCCGTAGTCCCCAACCGACAAAAAAAGCTTCCAGAGTAAATAAGATAAAGGCGCAGGGATGCTTCCACAGCAAGATTGTGTACGAACTGGCGATCGCACCCGCAACAGTGCCCCATCCCCACCCATACAGTCTGACAACAAGCATGGCAGCAAAGCTGCCAAATAACCAGTCTGCGTGCAAAACGATGGGAATTCTGAAGTAGTTACCCGCATAACCAGCGATAATTAACAGAAATAGGACTAGCGTCGTTCGCAGTTGATGTAGCGATCGCATCCGGTTGCTCAGAGGGTTCGATGGAGTTATAGTCTTTAAAGTCGTCATTGCTTTTCTCTGAGTCAGAGACAGATAGGTTAAGGTTGGCGAGGTCTCTAAAATATGCTTACAATCACAGATCATCTCCCACCAGTATAAATCTCCCTTTCCCTCACCTCAAGCTGGTGGAAAACTTCTGCCACGTCGCTAATGACTCGGTTTCATAGACCCTTAAAATAAAGGTAGGAGCATTTCTTAAATCGCCCTTGTCATAGGAAAGAAATCATGACACAAATTATTCCAGACCATGAAAATATTTCAGAAATAGCAGAACTGAGAGAGGAAATAATCTCAAAACGAGAGTCGGGAGAAGTTATGTTAGAAATCAAAAGATTAATTACAATTAGCAATTTTGATCGAGAAAATATCATGGCGCTTGTCGATTCATTTGTGCGGCAATTGGGATTTTCTGGTATTGGCGAGCGCTGGAAACAAATTAACCGAGAATCAGCCCAAAAAATCTTTAATTTTTCCCTGGCAAAAAATTTAGCTTATTCTGAAGAATCGATCGCCATTACCGATGCCGAAACAATTGCGGATAGGTTTATGAGTCTTTTTAAAGATAATTGCCAATTTTTTACAAATGCCATTTTTAATAATAACTATTCCCGTCTAGCTGAGTGGGATTCAATTACAGAATCTACCTTTGACACGGGTGTTGTCATTGTCAGCAATGAAAGAATAGGTATACTTTGGGTTCAAGATGAAGATTGAGCGGGGTAGCTAATTGGTAATTGCTAATTGCTAATTGCTAATTGGTAATGGCTAATTGCTGAAGCAGTGCCCAATCTATAAACGATTACCTACCTGTTCAATCTAAAATCTAAAATCTAAAATCTAAAATCCCTTGACCTCAATCTTTGCAGTCAGAGCTATCATCAGGAGTAGCATCAGGATAGAAAGTGCGAATGGCGCTATTTTTGGTGACAAACACAGCTTTAAAGGTTTTATTCTCGTCAGTCACGCTTAAAAGACAAACCTTATTAGAAGGACTGGTGTTGGGGTTATTTTTGTAGGCTAAAGCTGCTTTGGCGAGGATTTCTTCTGCGTTTAAGGTATAAGGATAACCCTTAATCCTAGACTGGGAAATACCGTTTCCTACTTTCATAACCGCGCCTATGGTGTATACTGCACCTGCCATTACTTCCTGATTGCGAGTATTATTAGCTAGCCTGCCAGCTAAACCCTTATTTTGTAAATCTAGATAACGGGCAGCATAGTGCAATCCACCAATTGAATCGCCTTTCTTTGGTTCGCCACAGAAGACGTGATCGAAGCCTTGTGCCTTAAACCAAATAGCAGTTAAATCCTCTAAAAAGTCCTGATTACTGGTATGTCCAGAAACTAGATATCCTCCCACATTAGCTTTGATATTTTCCAAGACAGGAGTATTGTTATTCATCATTGTTTTGAATGCTGCCTCGCTCACTACTTTGCCCGGTGCGCCGCAAAGCTGATTTACTGCCAGATCAAAGCTGTTGAGGACTGGCGGGGGAGGTGTGACATCTGCTGGACTACCGTACCCTAACCCTGTTACGGGGTTGTTAATATTATCAAAGAAAGGTAGGGAATTTCTAGGTAAAGCAGGCGCAGATTTAGATAATTCGGCATCAAAACTGGATTGAACATCCGCAGTTGGATAGCTGGTTGCATCAGAATCAAACCCATCTGAAATCTTGGCGTTATTGGCTTTTGTACATGCCGAAAATAACAGGTTTAGTATTAATAGACCACATATTAATTTGCCCCAGGGGCTTGGCTGGAAAAAATTTAACATTTAACTTGACTCATTGAGGTGTAAGATATTATAAATTACTGCTCGCGAACCAAGTATAATAGTGTCTTAAAATTAAATATTTTTTAACGAAAGCAGGACTGAGGCACGACGAACTTAGAAACCGGGTTTCTCTGAAAAATCGTCGGTTGGAAACTAGAGATATGCCTCCCTTCCGCAATCGCGTTCGCAGCAAGAAACTTTGGTGATACGATCGCCCTTGCGTAAGTCCTGAGATTATTTGTTGTTTTTCGTCGATGCGCTCACAGCTACTCGTAACGAACCCTACTTATTACTAACAGTGCCAACGCGATCGCCAAAAATTCCGTTATTAAATAAAATAATCGGAGGCGGGAGCCTCCGAATGCGTTCTCACCCAGAGGGTAGGAACGAGAGAAAAGCGGATAAAATAATCGGAGGCGGGAGCCTCCTGAATGGGTTCCCACGCAGAGCGTAGGAACGAGAGACACACAGAGTGTAGGAACTAGAGAACGAGAGAGGAACCTGCGTAGGCAGGTTTTGTCTGTGTAGTCCCAGACTTCAGTCTGAGGGGAACTAAACCTCGACTTTCACACCTTTCCAAAAGGCGATGTAGCCTTCAATATTTTTAGCCGCGTCCTTTGTCTGGGGATAGTACCAGGCGGCGTCTTTGTTCGCTTGTCCATCGACTTCGATGGTATAATAGCTCGCTACGCCTTTCCAGGGACAGGTGGTGTGGGTGCTGCTGTCTTTGAAGTATTGTTTGTTAATGGCGTCGGGGGGGAAGTAGTGGTTTCCTTCGACGACGACGGTGCGTACGCTCTCGGCTAAAGTAGCACCATTCCAAACTGCTTTCGGCATAGGTTTGTTTTGTTTTGTAAAGTCCACTTACTATTATGAGCAGGACTGACGCATCGATCCCCCCAACCCCCCTTCCCAAGGGGGGCTTTTTGGTTAAGTGCCAACCCCCCAAGGTTAGGGGGGCTTTTCGGTTAAGTGCCAACCCCCCAAGGTTAGGGGGGCTTTTCGGTTAAGTGCCAACCCCCCAAGGTTAGGGGGGCTTTTTGGTTAAGTGCCAACCCCCCAAGGTTAGGGGGGCTTTTCGGTTAAGTGCCGCACAAACTCAAGCTTGCAAGTCTAAAATAATCCCAGCACCCGCAACAGCCGTCTACCATGCAGACTCATACCCTGGAAAAAGCACTCAAACATTATTTTGGCTACGATACATTTCGTCCAGGACAGCGACAGATTATCGAACAAGCGCTGCAAAACCGGGATTTATTGATTGTCATGCCCACAGGCGGCGGCAAATCTCTCTGCTTTCAACTCCCTGCTTTACTTAAACCTGGTTTAACTGTGGTTGTATCGCCGCTGATATCTTTAATGCAAGACCAAGTAGATGCACTGCACGATAATGGCATTGGGGCGACCTTTCTTAATAGTAGTCTGAACTCTTGGCAGGTGCGACACCGGGAAGAAGCGATTCTAAATGGAAAAAGTAAACTACTTTACGTCGCCCCAGAACGTCTCGTCAGCGAAAGATTTCTGCCATTCTTAGATTTAGTCAAGCATCAAATTGGACTGAATAGTTTTGCTATCGATGAAGCGCACTGTGTTTCTGAATGGGGACACGATTTTCGCCCCGAATATCGTCAGTTGCGAATATTGCGTAAGCGATATCCAGATCTACCGATTATGGCGCTAACTGCGACAGCCACCGAGCGCGTCCGCCAAGATATTATCGAACAGTTAACGCTCCACGAACCTAATATTCACATTGCTAGTTTTAACCGCAAAAATCTTTATTACGAAGTTCGTCCGAAACAGAGAAACAGCTATACCGAATTATTGCTAGAAATTAAGCAGGCAAAGGGGGCGGGAATTGTTTATTGTCTCAGTCGCAAAGGTGTAGACGAACTGGCGTTTAAATTGCAGAAAGATGGGATAAAAGCTTTACCTTACCACGCCGGATTAACCGACGAAGAACGCGCCGAAAACCAAACCAGATTTATCCGCGACGACGTGCAGGTAATGGTGGCAACAATTGCGTTTGGCATGGGGATTAATAAACCCGACGTGCGGTTTGTTGTTCATTATGACTTGCCGCGCAATTTAGAAAGTTATTATCAAGAATCTGGACGGGCGGGACGAGATGGGGAACCTTCCCGCTGCATCATCTTTTTTAGTTTCGGCGATATTAAGAAAATAGAATGGGGAATTGACCAAAAACCCGACGAACAAGAACAAATGATTGCGCGTCAGCAACTGCGACGGGTAATTGATTATGCGGAAGGAACCGAATGTCGCCGCACGATGCAGTTAAGTTATTTTGGCGAATATTTTGCCGGAAATTGCGGCAATTGCGATAACTGCTGTGCGCCTAAACCTGTGGAAGATTGGACAATTGAGGCGATGAAGTTTCTGTCTTGCGTCGCCCGGTGTAAGGAAAAGTTTGGGATGAATCACATCATAGATGTGCTGCGGGGTTCTCGCGGACAAAAGGTTTTACAGAATAAACATGACGAACTTTCAACTTATGGAATTGGCAAAGATAAGACAGCAGAAGAGTGGAAAATGTTGGCGAGATCGCTGCTGAATCAAGGATTGTTAGATCAAACCACCGATGGTTACGCCGTCCTCAAACTCAATGCCCTAAGCTGGGAAGTAATGCGGCGTCAGCGTTCTGTTTCTATCGCCATTCCGAAGAAACCAACGACAACATTAGCAGAAACCAATCTGAAGAAAGCCGGATTTGAACTATTATTCGATCGACTGCGCCAACTCCGCAAACAAATCGCCGACGAACACTCGGTTCCTCCTTACGTTATCTTCCACGATTCTACTTTAAAATTAATGGCGCAAGTCCAACCCCAAACTTTAGCTGAATTTGGCGCGATTTCGGGAGTTGGCGCGCGCAAACTAGAGCAATACGGCGAAAGGTTTTTATCAGAAATCAAAGCTTATCGCCAAGAACAAGGATTGGGGGTAAGTAAGATTGCCCAAAAAGCCGATTCGCCAAACTACACCCAGTTAATTACTTTGGATTTATACGAACAAGGTTTATCCATCGAGTCAATCGCTCAACAACGGAATTTGAGAACAAGCACCATTACCAGTCATTTAGCAGAATTGATTGAAATGGGAAAAGAAATAGATATAGCAGGACTGGTATTTCCAGAGCGGCAAAAAATTATTATGGAAGCGATAGAAGAGATAGGAGATACTGAGGCGCTCAAACCGATTTATGAATATCTGGGAGAGCAGTTCACCTACGATGAAATTCGCTTGGTGAAAGCGTTTTGGCGAAAAAAGCAAAGCGAATAAATGGCTGGTGTCACAGCCAATAAGCTAACTGTACACCGATCGCGATCGCCGCGGGCAAAAAACTCTATATTGGAGCTAGATGGATTCTCAGTTGAAGCGATATCATTATGAATTTAATCAAACGGTTAAAACAGCAGTGGCGGTCAATTTTAATAGGATATCGTTTCTGGAAAATTGTGCAAGCTGCTCCACAGAACTTGGTTAAACTTACTTAAAGTTTACCATTCAACCAGAACAATTTCTGGAGGGTCTGCTTCCTGCTTCAACCAAGGGAGTCGGCTCCTTCTTGTCCGCAGGCGTTAAGTTCCGATCAAGCCGACCGTACTATATCGTGCGGAGCATTTTCAAGATTGATAGACGCATTTTCGTCCCTATCCTGTTTATGCCCGCAATTTTGACAGTCAAATACGCGATCTGATAGTTTCATTTCCTGAACGTGACCGCATTTAGAACACTTTTTGGAACTGGGATACCAGCGAGCTACAATTTCCACCTTTGTGCCATAATGCGCTTGTTTGTAAACTAGCTGGCGACGAATTTCATAGAAGCAATTGTCGCGCTCCAGCACTTGCCAACTTGTGATTGGCAATCATTCCCGAAACATTCAGATCTTCAATGGGTATATTGTAAATACGACGGCTGATGTCTGTCGTCATTTTCTGCGTCGTATCGTACCTAATATTGGCGATGCGAGCATGTTGACGAGACAATCGCTCGTAGTATTTTCTGGCGTTGAGAGATGGTTTGATTCCTTCTCTCCGATTTCCGATAACTTTGTTCCGATTGCGCCATTGTAATTTACCTAGCTTGGTTTTCGCTGTTTTGGTGGTAGATGGCATTGAGTACTTTGTTCCATCGGAAAGCGTCGCCAATGTTTTCACTCCCAAATCCATCCCTGCTTTTTGAACTGGATGGATAATCGGAGGAATTTTGTCAGCATCAATGACAAAACAAACAAACCATTTATTAGCAGTTCTTGAAACCGTGAAGGTTTGAGAACTGCACGTGAAGTCAATCCGTTCCTTCAGCCGAAACGCTTTTAAACCCGGTAGCTTAATTCGCGAACCTGCTTCAATAACGACTCGGTTTGTAAAAGGCAGCGCCGGTCTACCTTTCTCTGGGTAGATTCCAGATGTTTTGTAGACGGTAAACGAGTCACCAATCTTTTTAGATTTCTTTCTAGGAAATCCACTTTTTCCAGAGCGCCAACGCGATACAGCGTCTTTCAGATCGATAAAGGCAGACTGATATACAGTGGATGGATACTGTTTTGTCCACGCATATTCAGGCTGTTTCATGATGCAAGACGTGAATACTTTCTTAATCGCGTCGATACGTTTTGAATCGCTGGCTGAAACATCCTCGAAGTTCCAACTGGCGATTAGCATGTCCCGTCCAAAGTTGTAAACAAATCTCTTGAACCCAGCGATGCCGCGCAGTTGAGATACTTCCTTGTTATTCAATTTCAGTTCTCTTTTGATCGCGTACATCACTAAGCTATCCTGAACTTGTTTATCGCGGTGAACTCTAGTTAGTTTGGTAAAGAAAGTCATTATCTAGTCAAGCTCCAAGGCTTTTATGCCGCACAGATATATCCATCCAAGTTATGGCTAGCAATGCTTGCCAAAAATTTAATGAAAACCGCTTTGGAAGATATAGAATTGTGTGGCGCTCACTTAGACTCCTTGACCCAAGGTTGGCTGTTAGGAAAGCGCGCCAAACCGCTATTTGGCATTCAATGGAATACCCTTTGGGAAACGCCTCTAGAAAAGGTGCGCCAGCAATTGAACATACAAGAGTTACCCATTTCGACAGAGGCAAATGAAGCGGTATTAAGTAGAATAGCAAATCCGGTTTGAGCGCCCCCCTTAGATTTTACAGCCCGCGCAGGCGTAGCTCTGTTTCAGGACTTACGGAGCGAATAGAGATATGCAGGAGATGGTGCCGTACACCGCTCAGGATGCAACCTAGATATAGTCCACTTGAGTGGACTTTCTCTATTAGCCGGGGAGTTGAGTGCCCGGCGGGTTTTATGGGTAGCGACAAGGCTGCCGCAATCCAGTTTGTTTGCTATTCTAGGGAAAACTGGGAACTTTTGTGGTATGATGTTCTGGGACGTAATCAAGCTGGGATTGTTTTCTGCGGTTCGCTTTTTCTTGCTGCATCAAAAAAATTACTTTAGGTAAGGCGATGCAGAAAGCAGCGTTGAACAGCGTCATCAACAGACAATCTACGAAACTCATAGCTATAAACTCCGAAAATATAGCTTATTTAATTAAGTATCAAGCAAAAATCCTCAAAACAAAAGCACCCAATGGTTTGAATTACTTGTGGATGATATAAGCTGGACTGATGAGACACCCAACAATTCTGTCCACGCAGGGGGTATAATAAAGCGTCGTAGCGGGATAAGGTGGAATCACAGCCAAATCAACATCAAGAATCTCTTATGTTAAAAGATAACCCTACCTCTACCCCTGCTTTTAAACTCACCGAACAAGACCGCCGCGCGTTGAAAAGTTTGGTAGATTACTCTGAGTTAGAGTCTGTTGCGGAAATTTGGGCGATGGTGGGGCAAAAGTATGCCAATATCGTCGCTTTGCACGACCCCCATGCCAAACCAGAGGTGATGATTACCTATGCTCAACTGTACCAGCAGATGCGGCAATTCGCGGCTGGATTGCAAGTATTAGGAATCGTACCAGCATACGAACCTCCCAGAGTTGCCTTATTTTCCGATAACTGTCCGCGTTGGTTGATTGCGGATCAAGGGATAATTATGGCAGGGGGAGCAAACGTGGTTCGCAGTTCCCTTGCAGATAAAGACGAACTGCTGTATATTTTGGAAAATAGCGGCAGCAACGCTTTAGTGGTAGAAGACCTGAAGACGTTGAAAAAATTGGGCGATCGCATCTACGATCTTCCCATCCAATTAGTCGTATTACTCTCGGATGAACAACCAGATGCCAAAGGTATCTTAAACGTTTTCAACTTTGCCCAAGTGATGGCAAAAGGAGAAAATCAACCTTTACAGCCAGCTAACCAAAATCGGGAAACTTTGGCAACCCTACTTTACACCTCCGGGACGACGGGGAAACCCAAAGGCGTAATGCTGTCCCACGGGAATTTATTGCACCAAATCGTAATGATAGGGGTAATTGTACAACCATCGGCGGGCGATCGCGTCGTCAGCATCCTGCCGACTTGGCACGCTTACGAACGCAGTTGCGAATACTTTCTGCTTTCCCAAGGCTGCACCCAAATTTACACCAATATCCGCCAAGTCAAACAAGATTTAAAGAAATTTCAACCCCAATTTATGGTAGGCGTTCCCCGGTTGTGGGAATCTATCTATGAAGGGGTGCAAAAATCTTTCCGCGAACAACCGGCAAATAAGCAAAAACTGATTAATTTCTTTCTAGGTATCTCTGGGCAATATATCGAGGCGCGGCGAATTGTCCAAGGGTTGCATCTGGAAAAACGCAATCCTTCTAGTTCCCAACGCCTGGTAGCTAAGATTAAGGCAGCTGTCCTGTCGCCACTCCACACTTTAGGGGAAAAAATCGTTTATCGTAAAGTCCGGGAAGCCACCGGCGGTAAAATTAAACAAGTCATCAGCGGCGGCGGTTCCCTGGCGATGCACTTGGATACCTTCTTTGAAATCGTCGGAATTGAAGTGCTAGTCGGTTACGGTCTAACAGAAACTGCGCCCGTTGTCACCGCCCGTCGTCTTGATGATAACTTGCGCGGTTCCGCTGGAAAACCCTTACCCGGTACAGAAATTCGGATTGTAGACCCGGAAACCTGGAAAGATGTTAAACCAGGATCTCGCGGTTTAGTCTTAATTCGAGGACCGCAGGTGATGCAAGGATATTATCGCAATCCGGAAGCAACTGCGAAAGCGATTAATTCAGAAGGATGGTTCGATAGCGGTGACTTGGGTTGGGTGACGAATAAAAATGACCTGGTGCTGACAGGAAGGGCAAAAGATACGATTGTTTTAACCAATGGGGAAAACATCGAACCGCAACCAATTGAAGATGCTTGCTTGCGGAGTCCGTACATCGACCAGATTATGCTTGTGGGACAAGATATGCGATCCCTCGGTGCATTAATTGTGCCCAACCTGGATGCCCTCCAGCAATGGGCGGCGTCGCAAAACTCGATCTTGCGCCTACCCAATCAAACCCTTCCCCCCGACGCTAAAGGCAAGCCAGAAATCGATCTCGATAGTAAACCGATTCAGGACTTATTCCGCAAAGAATTAAACCGCGAAGTCCAAAACCGCCCCAGTTACCGTCCCGACGACCGCATCGGCGCGTTTAAACTGATTTTAGAGCCATTTTCCATCGAAAATGGCATGATGACCCAAACTTTGAAAATCCGCCGCCCCGTCGTAACGGAACGCTATCGCGATATGATTGACGGGATGTTCTAAATGCCGTCAGCATAATGTAGGGGCTTTCTGATTTGTGCCAATAATTTCTGGGATTCAACCCCAGGTTGTCTGGACAAAAGCGATCGCTCCGTTCGTAGTAGGCGCTGTAGCGCCCCAGAACCGTTCGTAGTAGGCGCTAAAGTGCCAGAACCGTTCGTAGTAGGCGAAGACAGCGCCCCCACCTCACTGGGGGCGGGTTTATATCAACTGTGGTTGGTAAACCCGCCCCTACACAACTGAGTCTTGACAAAAAGCTGACAACATGCTCCCGCACTGAACTAACAATATAAATATGGAAGTCTCGACCAACAAACTGCTGCTGAAACGACCAGTCAACGTTAAAGCCATTGTCACTCCCCGCTGGAAAGAAGAAGCCCAGCAACAGCTGCAATTGCAACTGAATCAACTCGACCAACAATTGCAACAGCTAGAAATTCAAGGACAGCGGGCGATTAACGAAATTCAAAAACAAAGCATCCAACCCCCTGGGCCGCAAGTAATGCAACAAATTGAGAGCATTCAATCCCAAGTGAATCAAAGGAAAAGCGAACTGCTAGACCAGAAAAATCAGCTGCTGCAACAACTCCAGCAAGTGCAGGTACTCGAACTCAACCAAGAAGTCAATCAAGGGACGATTGAAAGCGTATTCACCATCGAGCCTGGAGAAAACTTAATCCAGAAAATGCAGGTAGAAATTCTGCTGCGCGATGGGATGGTGGAAGAAATTCGCGGCGAAATTTAGAAATAAAGGTAATGGGTAATGGCGTTCCCAGGCAGATCCTGGGAACGAGGGTAATGGGGATATAGAGAATGAAAGAGGCTCCTATAAATCTGCAATTCTGTTATCTCAAATCTAAAATAATTACCAATTACCAATTACCAATTACCAATTAGCCATGAGCAATTAGCAACGAGCAACTAGCAATGATTCACGAAGTTTTTATGCCCGCCCTCAGTTCCACGATGACTGAAGGCAAAATCGTTTCCTGGGTTAAGTCTGTGGGGGACAAAGTAGAAAAAGGCGAAACCGTCGTGGTGGTGGAGTCGGACAAGGCAGATATGGACGTAGAATCCTTCTATGAAGGGTATCTGGCGACGATCGTCGTACCTGCGGGGGAAGCTGCGCCGGTGGGTGCGGCGATCGCCTTGTTAGCAGAAACAGAAGCAGAAATTGAACTGGCAAAACAGCAAGCAGCAGGGGGAAAAACCCCAGCCGCCGCACCTGCACCAGCAGCTGGGGCGGCGACGCCAGAACCAGTTGCCGTTGCAGCAGAAACACCGAATGGCGCTAAGAGAAGCGATCGCATCGTAGCTTCCCCCCGCGCCCGCAAGTTGGCAAAAGAACTCAAAGTTGACTTAAACGGCCTCAGCGGTAGCGGCCCCCACGGTCGCATTGTGGCAGAAGATGTAGAAGCAGCGGTAGGAAAAGCACCCGCACCCGTCGCCCCTGTCGCCCCCGTCGCGCCCGTTGCGCCCGTTGCGCCCCCACCCGTCGCACCAGCAGCCAAACTCGCCCCTGCACCCGTCAGCGCCCCCGCAGCGGCAATTCCCGGTCAAATTGTACCCTTGACCACGCTGCAAAATGCCGTGGTGCGGAACATGATGGTTAGCTTGGAAGTGCCTACCTTCCACGTCGGCTACACCATCACGACGGATAATCTGGATAAGCTCTACAAGCAAATCAAATCCAAAGGCGTCACCATGACGGCGCTGCTAGCCAAAGCGGTAGCGGTGACGCTGCAAAAACACCCGCTACTGAATGCGAACTACACCCCCCAAGGGATTCAATATCCAGCGGCAATTAATGTCGCCGTAGCAGTGGCGATGGATGACGGCGGGTTAATTACCCCCGTATTGCAAAAAGCAGACCAGATGGACATCTACTCGCTTTCACGCACTTGGAAAGATTTGGTAGACCGCGCCAGAACCAAACAGTTGCAACCCCAAGAGTATAATTCCGGTACGTTTACGGTATCGAATTTAGGCATGTTTGGCGTAGACCGCTTCGATGCCATCTTACCCCCCGGACAAGGGTCAATTTTGGCAATTGGGGCATCTCGCGCCCAAGTCGTAGCAACGGAAGATGGGATGATGGGCGTGCGGCGACAAATGCAAGTTAATATTACCTGCGACCACCGGGTCATCTACGGTTCCCACGCAGCGGCATTCTTGCAAGATTTGGCAAAGTTAATTGAAACCGATGCTCAATCTTTAACGCTGTAGTTCAGAAACCTTGCCCCTACCCAATTTTTTGTAGGGGCGAGTTGATTTTGCTATTTATATAGGGAATTGCAAATGATTGAGGTAGAGTTGTAGGGACACGGCGTTAAAAAGTTTTATCGTCAGCATAAAGTTTTTCGGATGCCGTGTCCCTACTAATGATATGATGTCCGGTTAATCACCCATAGTTAGGAATGACTTGGGAGAGCGGTGACACGGTGACGGGTCGAGATTTTTATTCAGGGTAATTAGGCGGACATCATATGATTCAGATGCAACCGGAATCCATATAACATCTTCCCTTTTCCTCTCGCTTTTCTTTATTGCAAAAGTGGCCTATTTATTCATATTGCAGCGTCATACCGGGCATCAATCTCTGCCAGTTCGCCAAGCTTTTATTTTGCCAAGCAATTTTTTGAGAAGCACGTACCACTAACTGAATTATCTTCTTATTTCGCACGCCAATTACAAACCGAGATAAGATCGTCATTCCCGAACTATTGAGAAATTCTAGTTCTTGTAGGTTCATGGCAATTACAGGTGGCTTTTGCGCTATCACCTGCAAGAGCAACTCCTCTAGAGGTTTATAGTCAGCGATTTGGCTTTCCCGTATTAACCCCTGGAAGTTCACGGTTGCTGTTTCCGTATCGTACCATACCCTGTAATCATTCGTCTTCACTTCCACTATCCTAACCCTCGACTTCATAGTTATTATTTTAATCTATCTTAATCTGGAGGCTAGGGCATGTTGCTTGACTCAGATCTTGCACCAACCACCAGCCCGCCAGAGAATAAATTCACGGGCTTTTAGCTAAAGTCCTCTTAAGAGGACTGGTAAAGTATTTCAGTCCATTTTAATGGACTTAAGCTATTAGCCCGGAAATTGATTTCCGGGCGGGTTGGTGGAAAGGTGCAAGCTCTGAATTGAGCAACCCGGATGCTGTAATATTTAGCTATTTCTGCTTCAAAACAACCAAGGTAATATCGTCAAAAACTTTCTGCTTGCCGATGTGCCTCCGCACATCTTCAATCGCAGCTTGCCGAATTTCAATAGCTGGCTTGTGTCGATTTTATCTCAGTACGTCGCACAATTTTTCTATTCCGTATTGCACTCCATTTATATCAAAATATTCGGGAATTCCATCGGTGTAAAGCACCACCACATTCCCAGGATTTAAATTTATTTGGATTTGAGAAACAAAATCAGCAATTTCTGCTTCCAATCCCAGGGGAAAGCCGAGTGGCATTGTATGCGCCATAATCATCAATACGCCACTTTCTATTTCCAGCTTCAGTCAGGTGTTGAGTTGGTTTGTTCATATTACTCCTCTTGTTTCAGATAGATTTCAGCTCTTTTTCAAAGTGTGGGTACACTTGATTATCAAACAACTCCTGGATCTCTTTCTTGATTTCTGGAGGATAAGGAAACTGTTCTATTAAGTCTTGGTAATCCTGCCTCACCGGAACGTTATACCTAGCTTGGCGGCTGCCAATCTGTCGCAACCATGTTGTATGCAACGTAAACCCAAACTTGAGGTCGGGATGATGTAATCGACATAGGGGTCCCTTTGCTAGATCGTTAGCATCGAAAATCCAGATTTCATTTTTGTCTTCAAAACAAACGGCACACACGATGTAACCGTTCGTCGAACTGTCACCATTCCCACGAGGTACAAACTGTGGTGAGAGCATCATGTACCCACAAGGAAACTCATAGCGATCGGCGATGACCATTGACTTTGTATGTAGTCGAAACAAGCAAGGTGGTATGCCATTCTTAGCGAGGCTGAGAACTGTTGATTTGGGAATTAGTTGATACTTATAATCCTTGTGTAAATCGAAAATGAATTTTGTCATCAGTTGCGGCCAAAGTCCAAAAGAACTCCAGTAGATGTTTTCCATCTGTCCTGGAGGCAAGCTTGTAGGCAATCGATCAAGATATGAGTAGAGATCTACACCCCAAGTACACCTAAAGTCCCAGATAACTTTTGACTCAATCAGCTTTCCTGTCTCTCCGTCAATTGCATAACGTCCCATACGGCTGATATCCATTTCATCGTGTTCCATACCATGCAGGTAAGATGGCAAATTAGGCGGACATCATATTACGCAAACACCAAAGTTTCTATGAAAAATCGTCGCAAGAGAACTAGAGATATGCATACCCTAGCTTGCGCGAACGACGCAGAAACCCGGTTTCTCATCCTGATTATTCCGGGACAAATACCTAGAATCACAATATCGTTTCCAATTACTAAACGCGATTAGAGCAATTACCAATTCCCAATTCCCAATTACCTGTCAACTGTCAACTGTCAACTGTCAACTGTCAACTGTTAAACTATTTTTGTTTTAAAACCACCAACGTAATATCATCAAACACCTTTTGCTTGCCGATGTGCCGCCGCAGGTCTTCTATCACCAATTGCCGAATTTCTTGAGCCGATAGCAGCCGATTTTCTCTGACGATTTCGCAGAGTTTTTCTACGCCGTATTGGTTGCTATTCATATCTTCTGCTTCGGTGATGCCATCGGTGTAAAGCACCACCACATCCCCAGAATTTAACTGAATTTGGATTTGGGAGACAAAATCAGCAATTTCCTCATCCAACCCAATGGGAAATCCCAGATCTATTGTATCAATTCGCTCGATTTCTCCATCAGCACGCACGATGATTGTCTCTTCGTGTTGACCGCTGACGCTAAGTTTCCCTTTGGCATAGTCTAGTAGGGCGAGGGTGAGATTTTTATCGGATTTCATCCGAGCGATGTTGTGATAAATCGTGCGGTTGAGGATATCTAAAAATTGTACCGGATCGGTAATCTTAGTTTCTTGTAGCGTTCTGACTGCGGTTTGGGTCATTAACATTAATACGCCGCTTTCTAACCCATGTCCGGTGACATCGCCGATGCTAATTTTCACCTTTCCATTCTCAGGTAGCACGTCGTAGTAATCGCCGCCCACTTGCTCGGCAGGTTCCATAAATCCAGCAATTTCTAATTCTTCAACTGCCTCTAATTCTGCTTGTTTCGGTAAAATCATTTGTTGCAGTCGCTTGGTGATTTCCAATTCAGCATTGAGGCGAATATTTTCGGCTTTGAGTTTCTCGTTGAGGGCGGTAATTTCTTGATTTGCTTGCGCGAGTTGGGCGGTGCGTTCTTCTACTTTTTGTTCTAGGGTTTGGGCATATTCTTCTAATTTTCGATAAGAAAGTCTGAGATTCTTCAACAAAACATATCCGATGGTGATTATAGCAGATGTAACAACAGAGAGGAGGGGAGCAAATGCAGGTATCCACCAACCTGATAGAAAGGCTAAATATGAGATAATAACAATACTGCCCCCGGCGATAAAAATGCCAACAGTAGCCCATCGCCTGCGGAGGTACATTGAGCCTAAAGTGGCACTACACCCAGACCAAAAAATAATCCACAGCCAATTTAAAGGTTGATTCCAAGCACGCAGCAGGGGACGACCTTCTATGGCTGCACTTAAAATTTGGCTGGCTATATTGGCGTGAATTACTACTCCGGGGGTGAGTTCGGAAATACCGAATAATTTGCTTGTATAAGGGGTTTGGAAAAGGTCGTTGAGGCTGGGTGCTGTGGCGCCGATAAAAACGATGCGATCGCGCATCAGCCCCTCTGGTATTCTATTCTCTAATACATCCTGTAGCGATATGTTAGGAAACCGATTCAGTTCCCCGCGATAGTTTAATAAAATCTGGTATCCCCCCATGTCCCCTTTGTGATAAACTCCCTCATTACCCGCCAAGGGAAAAAAGACTGCTTTACCCAACCCATATATTTTTTTATTTTCATCGATAACCTGAAGATTAATCCCCTGTTTTTCCAAATACATTAACGCTGTCTTGGTTCCCAGTCCCTCTCTAAACACACCTTTCTTATTTCCCACTAAAATTAAACTCCGCCGCACCTTACCATCGGCATCTAATACTAAATCCGCCGCCGCTACTTGGTCTAGTTCTTTCAAAGTTGGGGGTGGTGCAATCGGTTCCCCGCCTACTTTTTCAATTCCAATTAAGTTGGGGGTAGACTTAAATAATTCAACTAATTCTTCATGCCCCGGTTCGACTGGTAAATCTCGATAAATATCGATGCCAATTGCTCTAGGTTCTTGGGCTTTGATGTTGCGAATAAGCCTTGCCATTGCCCGGTCGGACATGGGCCATTTGCGGACATAATTAATATCTGACTCGCCAATGGTTACAATGACAATGCGCTGGTCGATTGGCTCGGCTTTCCGCAACAGCACAAATTGATCGAAGATTGCCCATTCTAGTAACCGGAAAAAACCAGCCTGGGAGCCAACAATAATTAATCCAGCTACGCTGGGAGCAATAATTAATACTCCTCGCCATTGTCCGAGTCGGCGTTTTAATTTTTTCCACATAGGTTATGGGTAATTGGTAATGGGTAATTGGTAATTGGTCATTATTACCCATTACCGATTACCAATTAGCTCTTCAGATTACAGCTGTTCTGCGAGCGGTTGATTTGCAATCGCTTCCAATCCCACTTCTTTTAACAGATCTTTCCACTCGCTAGCCAAGGTGGCATTCCCCGGCTGTGTCAGTTTAGCCTCGGCTAAGATTGCCAAAGTATCATACCAAATCCCCTGCTGGGCGTATTCTGTAGCCCGCTCTAGGGGCGTTTTAGTTGCATTTTGAGCCGTTTGGCTCTCGACTCGCCTGATCCACCCTATTGCCCCATTATTATCTGGTTGGAGAATTCCTCCGGGCTGGATGGGTGCAAAGAACCACACGTAGTTTTTGCCAATCTCTAGTTCCGGTGCATCTTCTGGAAGGGTAAAGCTGACAATTCCCCCCTTGCCAGAAATCTTCAGAATGGTTTGATAGTGATGATTTCTGCGTTCGTCTTGCACGCTAAAAAATACTTCTTTGCTAGCAGTCGGCGGTAAGTAAACAAAAAAGGTCGGACGTGCGGCTACTGTGCGTCCGTAGCGCGTTGTTGGCAGCAATGCCGTCAACGCCTGTCCTTCGGTACGAGTGCCTCCCGATGCGGTGTTAGCGGGGGCGCTTTCTCCCGGCGTTTGGAATCTCACATTGCCGCGACTGCCGCCGCCGATGGTGTTCCTGGGTGTAGCCTCTCCTGGGGCGGCGAATCGCACGTTCCCGCGCGTCCCTCCCCCCGTCGTGTTAACGGGTGCAGCATCTTCTGGGGGCGCAAATTTCACGTTACCGCGCGTCCCGCCGCCGGTAGTGTTATTGGGTGCAACTTCTCCGGGTGCAGCAAATCTGACGCTACCGCGCGTCCCGCCGCCGATGGTGCTTCTCGGTGCGGCTTCTCCTGGGGCTTCAAATCGCAGACTAATTAGAACATCTCTGCCTTGCCCAATCGGTTTTGGAGTTGCTTGTACCGATTGGTAGAAGCTACTGGCAATAACAGCGACGCCGCTGAGGGTTGCTGATAACAAGGTGGTAAAAGTGGTGGTTTTGAATTGAGTCATAGTGGTATCTCTGGTGAGGGGCTTTATTAAAATTTCCTTAAGAAGATGTACGCTATTACCTAATACTAATTTACAACCAATTGCCGACTAAAACAAACGATGCCCAAAAATAGGGATGGTCGAATAGGGGATTTTTTAACAGAGCGAGTTGAGCTTGACGCAGAGCTTCGGCCTTGGTTATAGATGAATTTGACCCGGTGAGTTGGCGATAAAACTCGCTCATCAAATTGGCGGTTGATTCGTCGTTGACCGACCACAGACTTGCCAGGGTACTGCTGGCGCCGGAACGCAGAGCCAATCCGGCTAGTCCCAATGCGGCGCGTTTATCTCCCGATGCGGTTTGACAGGCGCTAAGCACTAATAATTCGATTGGTTTAAGTATTCCCACCCTCCTTTTTTGAAAAAATTGATCGAAATCTTGAATATTAATCCGATCGTCCCAGGTGAGCAAAAATGTTTCTTCTGGGTTAGAACTGAATTGCCCGTGAGTTGCGAGATGAACGATTTCAAAAGATGTGGCGTTCATTTGTTGTTGGAATGTTTGACGGGTAAATTGTTTATCTAACAGGATTTTAGAATTGAGTTCCACAGCAATTTGCTTCAGTTCCACAAGCACGCCTGGGAGGGCGGAGAAACCTTGTCTGGCTTCGGTTAAACCGACGGTTAGGGCGGTGGGTTTTTGCCGCTGCAAACCTTGAGGAAACAGTTGCAAACCCGAACTGAGAGCGAGCGCATATTTCTCAACTAAGTATTGTTTACCATCGTACAGCGCCGCCATCGGTAAATTTCTCAAAAAACCATCCGGTACAAACACCAAGGTGGTAATCTTACTGTTGTTGAGGTCGGCTGCGGCGGGTTTGATCACCCAGTCGTAGATTTGCTGAGAAAACCGCAATCGTTCTGGCGAGGAATAACCCAAATACAGGGATGAATACATTTTTTGCAAGATACTTTCCACTTGCGTTGCGCCGAGTGGGGTGCTGTAGTGGCGCAGGGGTTGCTTGGGCAATGATAGGATAACTTCTAAGCGATCGCTCAAAATAATCGGATAAAATACCGCTGCTTGGGTATCAATTTCATCAATTTGGGCTGGATGAATATCCAAGCAAGCATCGCGAAAGAAATTATCTAATTCTGCCAGTTGCAAAGCTTCGATGACTGTGCGCGCTTGTTTGATATCTTCTTGATTGGCATTCGGTTGCAACAACAAGCTGGCGAATTCCCGATAAACTGGTTCCACATCATCTCTAAAATTAAACTGGGCGTCGGGATTAATTGCTACTAGGTCGCTGCGGAGGGATTGCAGGTTATTATAAGCATTGCGATAAGCTGCGATCGATGCTGTTATATCCCCCTGCCGTTCGAGTATTCGCCCTAACTGCCAAGCAGCACGGGCGGTAATATCGTTTGCATCGATTTCTTGTGCAATTTGCAGTACTTGCTGGGTTAAATTTTCAGCATCTTGCCACTGTTGGTTTTGTTCGTAAAGCTTCCCCAGTTGATTGAGGGAATATGCTTCTGCACGTTTATCGCTAATTTGTTGGGCTTGTTGCACCCCCGTTGCCAAAATTTGAGCCACAGATGTAACAGATTCCCTTTCCGATTTACTCCCAAGCTCACCTGATCCCTCGCTCACCTGCATCAAACTTTCTGCAAAATTCACCCTAGCGTAGATAGCGGCGCGACTGGGAGATAAATTGGATATTGTTGATTCTATTTCTGGGACTAAAGCGCGTGCTGCTTCCCACTGTTTGGTTTGTACAAATAAACTGAGTAGGTTAAGTTGTGCTTGGATGGATGCGATCGCATTTTTTGCTCTAATCTTTGCTGCTTGATAGTATGCCCGCGCTACTTCATATTCTTCTAAATCTCTGGCGATATTGCCAATGCTCAAAAGAGTTTCGCCCGGATTGCTACTAGCTCCCAGACGCTGGCTAATTGCCCAACTTTGCTCTAAAATTTCTTTGGATTGCAATAAGTCGCCGATTGTTTGCAAGGCAATGCCCAAACTCCGCAATCCATCGGCTTTTACTGGAGAATCCGGTTGGTTTTTCAACTCTCCTACTAATTGATCCAGCAGCGTTTTCGAGCGTCGATATTGCCCCAAAGCTTGCAAGGCACTTGCTTGGTTAATGCGGCTTCCCAGCTTTCCAATTTCGTTTTTGGCGCGAGCATAATTTTGTTCTGCTTGCTTCCAAGTTTCTAGGGCTGCTTCTGTTTGTCCCCGCGCTAGTTGGAGACTGCCTTTATTATTTAAGGCTTGAGCTAAAATTGCTATCGCTGTTGATGAGTTGTTTTTTTGCAGTAAATTTATGCTGGTTTCTATAGCTGTTTCTGCCCGCGACCACTGGCCTAATTCTTGATATGCCGTCGCCAGATAGTTTAGGGTTTGTGCTTGGTTTAAAATAGCGCCTTGTTGGGCATATAAATCTGCCGCTTGTCGCCAAAGATTTGCCGCTTCGGCAAACTGTCCCGCTTCGTATAATTGCCTTGCTTGTTGCGATAGGGTTTCTCTTGGGGTGGAGACAATTTTTCCTAACTCAAAGGTATGGGAATTTAGCGTTCTTCCCTGTTGCGCGAACGCTGGTATTCCCGCTGTCACCAAAAACAAACCCAGCGCGAACAAACAAGGCATGATCCATAAGGTTTTTTGGGTTCTAGCGCTGCGTGCGCTCGCTATTTTTTTGTGTTTTTGGGTGATTTTCATCTCTACTATACTGGTTAATTGCGTTGATTTTATGTATAATATTTTTCAATTATGACAATCGCGCCAGCTTTTGGTTTAACATAGTTTTATTATCAATAGTAGCTAGCGATCGCTGTCAATTCTAGCTCGCTTCATCAAACTTATTTTGACCTAAGTATTTATTCTGAGTCAACCCCGAAAAACTTGCTTTGTTGAGTTAGATTGCCGTAATTTCACGGAGGTTTTCGGAATTGAGTGAGGAAATATACGGAACACGACTCAGATGATGTCCGTTGAATTGCCGATAATAAAAAAACCTCACAAGGTCGTTGCGTAGGGACACGGCATCATAGATATCTCGGACAAACAATGGACGTTAATCGTGCCGTGTCCCGGCGTCTAATTACGGGTAATCGACCGGACATGATACAGCGGCTTGCAGCCGCGTGAGGTACAGCACAATCGCTTCGTTTGTGTAGCGGCACCCTTAAGGGTGCCCGCACACTGCTGTGATACCTCATTCGAGTGCAATCCGCTATATCACCCAAAGCAACAGGATTTCTCTGAATTGATCCGAGCCAGAAACCCGGTTTTTAGGGATCTGGGTGTCAATTACGCAAATCTCCACATTGAGGAACTCGGAACGCCGAAGGACTGGGAGTAGCTTGGGGGAGATGGGCGACCAATTCGACTTGCCCCGATGGATTAATTATCCAGCCAGTGGCTTCTACAATGCGATCGCGAGGGGAGATAGAAGAGGACGCGGGGAGTGAGGAGGAGGCGGGTATTGCTGCACTTGACCTGTTTCCTTGGTTAGACAAATTCCCTGATGCAAAATCTTGCAGATCTCGCCACACCGTCGGCGCGGATAGCGTCGTTGTTGGGTTTTCCGGTAAGCCGCCGCGTCCGGTAAGGGTAAACGAGTTGCCTTGTTGTGCCGCACATCCCACCTGTATTTGGTCGCTGGTGTCGCTGACATTTTCCGGTAAATTGACTAAGCCAGCGTTGGGACTCGCTTCGGGGTTGTTAATTTGCACCGCGCCAGCGACGCCGAGTTGGGAACTAGCGGTGATGCGGCTGTTGGGCGCAACGTAGATGCCTTGAGTATTAATCGCAATGTTGCCGCCTGCACCTTGGAAGGCGTTGGCGTTGATGCGGCTGTTTTCTAGGACGGCTAAGGTATCGGTGTTGAGGGTAACGTTGCCGCCATTGCCGGTGCCGCCTGCTTCGGCGTTGATTTGGCTGTTGTTGCGAAGTTGGAGGGAACCCACGCGCAACGAAAGGTTTCCCCCTTCCCCAGAGGCGGTGGATGCGGTGATGCCGCCGCCACTGTTGAGAAAGATAGAATTGGCGCGAATTTGCAGATTTCCGGCATTTCCCGTGCCAACATTCTGCACGGTGACTAGCGCTCCATCCGAAACGGGCAACACGGGGGTGTTGATGGTGACATCTCCCGGACTGCCAGATGGTATGGGAGGAAGTCCTAAAAATTGTTGTAGGGCAGGATCGGGGGTGTTAGCGGCTGAACCTACCTGAGAGGGGGTGATTAAGTTTTGACTTCGCACCGTACCGCTAATCTCTACAGAATCAGAAGCGTTGACGGTTACGTTACCTGCATTGCCACTTGCGATCGTGTTGGCATCAACTCTACCGCCATCTCGCAGCACTAATCTGGCTGTATTAACGGTGATGTTGCCTGCATTTCCAGCATTGAAAGTGGAAGCAGATAAATTGCTGCCCGAAAAATTTGGACTAGACCCAATTATTTCTATAGATTCTGTAGCATTAACCACCACATTGCCACCGCTGCCAGTTCCCAAAGTTAGTGAGGATACGAGCGCTCCATCGAGAATCTGCAACAACTTTGTAGATAATGTTAGATTTCCGGCTTTTCCAGCACCAAAAGATGCAGGACTGATGAGACTGACTACGGGACCACCAGATGGATCGACCTGAGTTCCAGCCACCTGGATAGACTCAGAGGCTGTAACAATAATGTCGCCACTAGCTCCAGTCGTATAAGTTGGGGTACTCATTTGCGCTCCAGCTTGGAAAACCACCCGCCCAGCTGAAATTTTTATTCTTCCTGAATTTCCCGCTCCTACAGTCTCATTAATCAAGCTGGTCGCCAAAATGCTTGGTTTTGTTGTATTAGGAATACCAAAGGCTTCCAGAGATCCAGAAAGATTTAGCAGTATATCGCCACCGGGTTGAGAGCCTTGGTTTTGAATATGCAGAACTGAACCATCTCGCATCTCTAGGTTGCGCCCGCTTACTCGAATAGAGCCACCAGGAGCGCCGCTGGTATCGGCTGCTGACAGAGACAGTAACCGAATATCTCTAAAGTTTTTTATACTGTCATAACCCAGCGTCCAACCCGTGACGGTTGAACTAAGGCTAACCTCTCCGTCAGCAACACCGCCTAACTCAATCTGTCCTGACTCTGCGGTAAGTACGCCCCCTTCTAAGATGACGTTTCCTCCCACCAGAGCCAAGGTCTGTCCATTTTGTACCTGTAAACCCTTTATCTGACCGATGATAAAAGGTGATAATTGTGGTTGTATGAGATCGTGTCCCCCGCCTTGCACCCGAATATCCCCTGGATTCGAGCCGTATTGCAAGCCAATGGGAACATTTACGGTTAACAAAGGTGGAGCATTAGGATTTGTAGCATTAAAAACGTTGCCGTCTGTAAATCGAATGCTATCGCCAGTACTGCCAATAAATGAACCCCCAATATCCAATTTTGCGTTAGGGCCAAAGATAAGACCGCTGGGATTAATTAAAAATAAATTTGCCTTTCCGTTGGCACGAATTAAGCCATCAATGTTAGAAATTTGCCCACCAGTGACGCGGGTGATAATGTTCTCAACCGTTGAGGCATTGTTGAAAAATGCTGTATTCCCCGTGGAAACAGAAAATTCCCGGAAGCTGTGGAATAAGTTACCGCCTGCGGCTGTTCCGCCATCAATAGTGAAGGTATTGCCGTTTGGGGTAACAATCGAATTAGTCGGCAGAGTAGCATCGGGGACAATTTGAGCAGCAAGAGGGCTGTTTGATGCCAAAAAAATTACCGCAAAGCAGGCGTAAGCAAACTTTAATTGAAATAAATAACCCATTGGATTCGAGGACATTTTTTGCAAGCGGTTACATCTAGCCGCTCCGGATGACGAAGGTCTGCTAGAATTTAACCTTTATATTTTAACATTAATTTTATCCAAATTTTTGGAGGAAAATTACAATATTATCTATTGGATTATTGATTTATATTAAAAAGACTTGTTTTTAAGCTGAAAATATATTAATTTCAAAAAATAATTTTTAATCGGAGAAGTTCAGATGGCACAACTAGGTAGACAGGAACTTGTAGATATTCTTAATGGAGCTGCTTTCTTAGCGAGCGGTGGCGGTGGTTCGCGGGATATGGGGCAACAGATCCTTAATTGGATTTTGGAGAAATCAGAGGCAGTCGAACTAATAACAATTGAAGAGGTAGCGGCAGAGCAATGGGGAGTCGTACCTTTTGCTGGAGGCGCACCCAGCAACATCCCACCTTCAACAAAAGATACTTTTTTACGTCTGGGACTCTCCTCTAAATTGTTTGCCAGTCGAGGCAAAAATTCCAACCTTCGTTTCGCGCTCCCAGACTTAGAAAAAGTTGCAACCGTTCCTTTCGATCTTCTAGAGAGCATCTTGAGCCAGCAGAAGGAATTCCCTGAAAATCATTCTTTCGATAAATTTTCCTGCGTAATGCCTCTAGAAATTGGCACTGGCAACACTTTTTTAGCCATGTTTGTGGCGGTAAGTAAGAGCATCCCTATAGTTGATTGTGACGGTGCTGGGCGCTCGATACCCTCACTCAATATGCTGATGTATTCTGTCAGCGAGATTCCCGTGCATCCTGCTACAATGGCTACTATTACATCAGATCCAGATCGAAGAAACAAGGTAGCAATTTATGTAGACCAAGTTTCTAAATCGAACGAGCTGATTACAGAAATAATGCAGACAAAGGAATTTGAAAATGAAGGTGTTATGGCATCTTATGTGATGGACGGTAACACTTTACAAAATCAGCATCCAGTTATTGCTAACACCATTAGCCTAGCCCAAAATGTGGGTTCGGTTCTGCGTCAGGCAACAGAGGTAGGAGAAAATCCAATTTCTGCACTGTTGCAATTTTTGAACGGTTCTGGTAGCGCTAATAATCCAAGTGCCTTTCTGCTATTTCAGGGAATCATTACCAAAATTGACAAGCAAAATATTGGTCGATTGGATAAGATTACTGTAGTCCTCGAAAACCAGGATGAGCAGATTAGCGTCTTAGTTCTAAACGAAAATTTGATTGCTTGCCGCGATCGCTACCCATTTGATTCCATCGAACAACCCATCGCAATGGGGCCGGATCTAATTTGTTACTTAACTCCCGACGGGACACCCCTAACCAATGAGGAGATAAAAGAAGGTCAGGAGTTGGCTATTATTGGCTTGAAAGCACCAGAGCGATCGCGTTACGTAGAGTCTATCATTGATAGCTATTTGCAGGGGCTTAAACTACTGGGATATAACGGGCCTTATATACCGATTGAGCAATTACAAAATGGCTATATCCGGTTAAGCGATCCTACATTCCAATCCCTCTAATGAGAGGGATTTTTGATTTTTCCTTATTCGGTTAAGCGATCCTACATTCCAATCCCTCTAACGAGAGGGATTTTTGATTTTTTCTTATTAGGAACCCAATATAGTAAACTTTAACTCAGTTTTTAAGTCATTGCTTTCGATTTACCTTGTAGTAGGTTAAGCGGCTTTGGGATAACTGATTTCTAATCAGCGACTGCAAAAAAGTCACTGCTGTAGTAGTAGGGTCAACTACGGGGGCTGGCCTCCCTAATTCGACGCTCAACCCAACCTACGAATAATTAGATAAATTTATCACCCTCAGTACGAGAGAGCCAACTTGTGCAGTCTTCCCGACTTAGCTTTTAATTTGCCTTCTAAATATAATATACGGAAAGTTCCCCGATCGGCTAGTAGCAATCAAAACTCGATCAATTTAAATTTTTACAATCATAGTATTGACAAAAGGGACGGGAACCCCTCTGATTCTACAACTGGGCTACCCACTTTAAGGTTTAACAAAAATTGCTCGGAAATTTGGTATAATCCATAGCAGTTTTTTAAGTGACGAAAAAAATCGCATCGAATACAAGCTGCTGGTACGACGGTTGGTTGATGGAATGCGATCGCACACCATCTTCTCTAAATTAAAGCCGTATCAATTGCGATCGCGCCTTTCTCGGAATGTCAATGCCTTTAATTAAAATAAAAAAGGTAGGTTGGGTTAAGCAAATCAACGCAACCTACACAATTGCAGTTATGTCCTTTTTTCTTGAAATCGGGTTAAAAAATATCCTAACCGATCTAGTTGGTTTTTTAAGGGAAAAAAATTTTTTCCGACTTTGATCTGGTTCCGAAAACTCATCTAGTAAGTACTTGGGGGTAGTTATATCAAATCCGGTGGCATCGGCATGACAAAATAGTGTGAGCGTCCCGCGACGCGGAAAGAAAAAACCCGTCGCCGAGAAACCGGGTTTCTGAACCTTTGCAATAACAAATGTAGGTTAGGTCGAGGAACTTGACCCAACCTACAGGATTCTAGTTATGTCCCTTTTTTGTTGGAATCGGGTTAAAAATAATATTACTCGAGATAATTTTGTTTTTCAATTGACAATGCAATTGTTCCGACTTTTCCGACTTTTCCGACTTTTCCGACTTTTCCGAGTTCGTGTAACTGAGGTTCTGCTGGCGCTGGGTGATTCTCCAAAGGTCGGCACGGGAGCAATAGGACTGACGCCACGCTACGCGATATATCTGCGGCACTCCAAAGGTGCGTGAGCATACTGCCCTTGCATTCTCCTCCACCCAGATAATGCTGCTTTATTTAATCCTAGAGTATAGAGTATAGATGCCCTGATGATTAAATTGTTTGTATTAAGGACTTTAGTCCTGATTGGGAAATTAGCCCGGTTACTTCTGAGTAAAACGCCAAATCCCATCCCAATTATCGGGGACGCCCTGCTCGAATAATTGCTCAATTCGTTCCAGGTATAGCGCCGCTGTTTTATCTTGATAATTGATTGCCAACACTCGGTCAAAATACTCTTTTGCTTGCACAAATTTACCCAAACGATAATACTCTAAACCCCGGTCAAAGTCGGGTTGAGTTTGTAATTTTAATTTCCTCACCTCCTCAACTTCCGCATCCAACACTTCATAAATCTCAATCGGTTCATTTTTGCCTTTAACAATGGCCTGGTCTATAAAGCGAACTTTGTATCGTTCGGGGTGGCTTAATTTCTGCAAAAATTGCCCGGAAATTAACAAAGAAACTCCATAAAACTTGGTCAAGCCTTCCAAACGAGCGGTGAGGTTAATTGTATCGGAAAGCGCATCGCTTTGCATCCGATTGTTGACGCCAATAATTCCCACCATGATGTAACCCAAATGAATCCCGATGCCGATTTGAATCGGTTTATGGCCTTCTTCTTGACGATGTTGATTGTATTCTCCGACTTTGGCGATTTTGGCAATTCCCGCTGCGACTGCATCATCTGCACCATTGGGGAATACAGCCATCATGCCATCTCCCATGTATTTGACAACCAAGCCATTATGCTTTTCAATTTCGGGACTGACTCGCCGCAGATAGGCATTGACAAAGTTGAAGATTTCTTGGGGAGTCATGGTTTCGCTGAGGGTGGTGAAAGAACGAATATCGCTAAACATGATTCCCATTTCTTTGCTGACTTGGTCGCCTAACTTGACATCGATAATGCTCTCTCGGCTGAGAAAATCGAGGTATTCATGGGGAACAAAGCGTCCGTAGGCATTGGTGATTTTCGACAATTTGAGGTGAGTCTTAACTCGCGTCAACAATTCATCTTTAGCAAAGGGTTTGGTGATATAATCATTGGCGCCAAATTGGAAGCCCGTGACTAAATCGGCGACTTGATTTTTGGCAGTCAACATGACGATGGGCAACTGTTGGGCGGGGTATTTTTCCCGCACTTTGGCGCACACTTCATAGCCTGACATATTGGGCATCATCACATCGAGCAACATTAGGTCAACAGGTTGGTCGTCCTCAAGTGCAGCTAAAGCTTCTTCTCCATTTAGTGCTTGGGTGATTTTGTAATTGTTGGTCGAAAGGTGATTTTGCAAAACTTGCAGGTTGATCGGTTCGTCATCCACAATTAAAATGTGGAAATCTCCTTCAGCGACGCTATTATTTGCCGGTGCGGTTTCTGGCAGGTTTGCTGATGAAAGGTTCGCTTCGGTGATAGGACGGCGAATGGTACTGACGGTGGGAGCGGTGGGGATATCTTCCACAGGTGCGTCGGAAGTAGGGAGGGTAAAGGTGAAACGGGACCCCACACCGACTTCTGATTCGACCCAAATTTTGCCGCCGTGCATTTCGACTAACTGTTTGGTGATGCTCAGTCCCAATCCGGTACCGCCATACTTGCGAGCGGTAGAACCATCGCCTTGTTCAAAGGATTCAAAGATGCGGTCTTTTTGAGCGGCGGGAATGCCAATTCCGGTATCGGAGATAGCAATCGCAATTTGTTTTGATAATTGGTTTAATTCTGACCCATTACCCATTACCAATGACCCATTACCCATTACCAATTCTGCTGAAACTTTAACTGTTCCGGAATCGGTGAATTTGATGCCATTACCGATGAGGTTGAGCAAAATTTGTTGCAGGCGGTCTTCATCCACATAGGCGGGGGGTAATTTGGGAGAAATTGCATTCACAAGTTCTAGGTCTTTGCGTTCGACCAAACCTTGGCTGAGGGTCAAGACGAGTTCAACAATTTTGCGGATATTGACGGGTTTGAGTTGCAATTCTAAGTTTTTGTGCTGCAGTTTGGAGAAGTCGAGGATATCGTTGACCAGGTTAGAAAGTCGATGTCCGCTTTGAGCAACCATCCAAAGGTTGCGTTCCTGAAGTTCTGTGAGCGTTCCCGTAGCTCCTTCCAACATCGATTCGGCAATGCCAATAATGCCGTTGAGGGGGGTTCGCAGTTCGTGGGAGGTGTTGGCTAAAAATTCATCTTTGAGTTTGTCGAGTTGTTGCAGTTCTTGATTTTTGATTTCCAGGGTCTGTGCGTATTCTTCTAGCTGCTGATAGGAGAGTTTGAGGTTGTTCCAAAGTGTCGCACCGATGCTGATAACCGCAGAACCCGCTACTGCAACTAGGGGTGTAAAAACAGGGATTAACCAACCGGATAAAAAGGCAATATAGCCGCTGGTGACGATAATCCCTACCGCCAGGAAAATACCAACGACTGACAAGAATCGCCGACGCACGTACAGGGAACCAAACGCGGCACTCGTTCCAGACCAAAATAGAATTAGCAGCCAATTCAGAGGCTTAATTGAAGCTTGCAGCATGGGACGACCTTCTAGTGCTGCACTCAAAATCTGGCTGGTGATGTTGGCATGAATTACCACACCGGGTGTTAATTGCTTTGTTGCCGTCAGAGTGCTGCTGTAAGGGGTTTGATGATTGTCGTTGAGACTGGGTGCTTTTGCTCCTAACATGACGATGCGATCGCGCATCATTTCCCTGGGAATGCGGTTCTCTAAAACATCCGTCATCGAGATATGGGGAAAGCTCTTGAGTCCCCCTCGATAGTTAATTAAAATTTGGTATCCCCCCGTGTCGGATTGCTTGTATTCTCCTTCGTTACCCGTCAAGGGAACAAATGCTGCTTTGCCTAACCCATAGATGTTGTTTTTTTGAGCGATTACTCGCAGTTTTATCCCTTCTTTCTCCAAATACATGCGTGCCAATTTGACACCGAATCCTTCCACCATTGTGTCGTCGGACTTGCCGAGGATCGCCAACCCTCGGCGCAGCTTGCCATCAGCATCCAAGACTATATCGTTGGCTCCCACTTGACCCAACTTTGCTAACGCGGGTGGGGGAGCGATCGCAACTTTGCCAACTTTTTCAATTCCGATTAAGTTTGGGGTAGTGTTGAACACTTCGACTAATTCCTCATGTCCCGGTTCGACTGGCAAATCTCGATAAAGATCGATCCCAATTGCTCTCGGTTGCTGAGCTTTTATATTTTGAATAACCCTTGCCATGACTTGGTCGGACATGGGCCAAGTTTTGACATATTTGATATCTGGCTCGTCAATCGTGACAATGACAATACGGCTCTCAATCGGTTCGTTTGGACGCAGGCGAAAAAATTGATCCCGGAGCGACCATTCGAGTAAGTTGAAGATGCCAGCCATACTGCCAGCAATGACTAAGCCTGCTACTGTAGGAGCAACGATCAACGCTGCTCGCCATTGTTTAATTGTTGTCTGGAGTTTTTGCCGCATTGGATCAAATGGTAATGGGTAATATCCTATTAACCATTACCTCTTATTCATCCCCCAATCAGCAACGCTCGCTTTACAACTGTTCAGCGATCGGCTCTTTGGCGATCGCGTTCAATCCCACTTGCTCTAACAACTCCCTCCACTCCTTGAGCAGGTTGGTATTATTAGGCTCTAAGCGTTTAGCGGCTGCTAAAACCCTCAGCGTATCGTACCAAATTCCCGCTTTAGCTAATGCTGTTGCCTGTTCGATCGGGGAGGAGAAAGACTGGTTATTCTCAGTCGCGACTCGCTTCACCCATCCAGTTACGACATAATTATCGGGTCGCAGAATCCCATCTGGTTGAATCGGCGCAAACACCCACATATAGTTTTTCCCCATTTCTAATGCGGGTGCATTTTCTGGCAGGGTAACGCTGACAATTCCCCCAGTTCCAGAAATCGATAGTCGCGTTTGGTAGTGGGGGTTTCCTTGTTCGTCTTGCAAGCTGAAAAACGCTGCTCTCGAAAGTGTAGGCGGTAGGTAAACAAAGAATGTCGGACGTGCTGACACCGTGCGTCCAACTTTTGTCGGTGGAATTACGGCAGTCATCTGTAGAGGAGTATCGCTTCGCACCGCGCCGCCAACGCTGTTAGAAGGTGAGCGATCGCCTGGGGTACCAAATTGCACATCCCCTCTACTCCCACCCCCAACGCTGTTAGAAGGCGCGCGATCGCCTGGTGTACCAAATTGCACATCGCCTCGCGCACCTCCTCCCACGCTGTTAGAAGGTGCTGAATCTCCTGGGGGGTTAAATTCCAAGGCTGGGGTTGAATTGTCTAGTCCAGTTGTCAATAGTAATCCCGCACTCATGGTTGCTGATAATAAGCTGCGGGAAAGGTAGAATGTAGCTTGGCTCATGTTGCACCTCTATAATTTAAAAACCTTAGTAAAATTAACTTGAAAAATGGCTATAGCCAATTCCCAATTAACACAAAGGAAGCCCAAAAATATGGCTGGTTGTGTAAGGGATTTTTCCTAACAGCAAGTTGGGCTTGGCGGAGTGCTTCTGCCTTAGAAATTTTACTGTCTTTCCGGGTTAGCTGGCGATAGAATTCGCTCATCATTTCAGATGTTGATTCATCATTAACCGACCACAAACTTGCTAGAGTACTGCGGGCGCCTGATCGCAGAGCAAATCCTGCTAATCCTAGAGTGGCACGTCGATCTCCCGCTGCGGTTTGACAGGCGCTCATCACGAGTAATTCAATCGGATTGGCAATACCCAACTTACTTTTTTGGAACAAAACATCTAAATCTTTAATCCCTATTTTATCCTCCCAAGTTAGTATAAATGTTTCGTCTTGATTGGAACTAAATTGACCGTGAGTTGCCAAGTGCAGCACGGGAAAAGATTTACCCTCGATTGCTGTTTGGAAGCTGGCGCGGGTAAATTGTTGATTGAGCAAAACCTGCGCTTGAACTTCCGAACTAATTTGTTTAATTTCTTTTTCTACAGCAGGTAAGGCAATAAAGCCTTGGCGGGCTTCGGTTAAGGCGGCTGCTAATACGGTAAATTCTTTTGATTCGAGTGGTTCGGGAAATAATTGCAAACCTGGACTTATAGCAACGCTGTATTTTTCTATCAGATACTGTTTCCCATCGTAAAGTGCAGCCATTGGTAAGTTGCGGAACAAACCATCGGGAACAAATACTAAAGTTTTAATATTGTTACTGGCTAAATCTGCTGCACCTGGTTGAATCAACCAGTCATAAACTTGTTTAGATAGTTGCAAGCGCTCGTCGCGGGAATAAGCTGGGAAAAGGGCAGAGTAGAAGTTTTGGAGAGTTTTTTCTATTTCCTGGCGAGGCAGTTGGGTGGCGTAGTGGCGTAGGGGTTGATTGGGAATCGAGAGAATTACTTCTAAGCGATCGCTTAAAATAATCGGATATATCACCGCTGCTGTTGTATCAATTTGATCGATTTCCACCGGCTTAGTTTTGATACAAGCATCGCCAAAAAAGTTATCTAATTCTGCCAGTTGTAATGCTTCGAGGACTTGACGAGCTTTGGCTAGGTTAGCTTGTGCGATCCCCCCCTGCCCCCCCTTGCCAAGGGGGGGTGTTCCCTGCTCTGCCTGGGAACGCATCAGGTGGGGTGTGCCCTGGTTCCCTGGCTCTGCCTGGGAACGCATTACACCAGGCTCTGCCTGGTATTTGCCCTGGTTCCCTGGCTCTGCCTGGGAACGCATTACACCAGGCTCTGCCTGGTAATTCAGGGGGGGTGTTAAGAGGAGGCTGGCGAATTCGCGATAAATTGGTTCTACACTTTCTTGAAATTCAAACTGAATTTCTCGATTAATTGCCACTAGGTCGATCCGCAAAGATTGCAGGCTCTCAAATGCTTTATCGTAAGCTGCGATCGCTCGCTTTATCTCCCCCTCTTGTTGCAAAATTCGACCCAGTTGCCAAGCCGCACGCGCCACAATATCATCGGCTTCAATTCCTTGCACAATTTGCAGCACTTGCTCTGTTACAACTTCGGCATCTTTCCACTGCCCGTGAAGTTCGTACAGCTTTCCCACTTCAGTTAAAGCATAGGCTTCCGCTCTGCGATCGCCCAATTCTTTTGCTTGCTTCACCGCCGTTGCCAGAATCTGGGCAATATTTTGGTTGGTAATGGGTAATTGTCCCGAATTTTTGTGTGTGCCTGCCAGTTTAATCAAGCTTTCAGCGAAATTCACCCGCGCATAAATCGAGTCTCGACTTGGGGATAAATTAGCTAATTTCGCCTGGATTTGGGGGATGAGAGCGACGGCTGCCTCCCTCTGTTGGTTGGCGATTAAAAGACTTAATTGATTGACTTGCGCCTGCACTTTTGTCAGGTCATCAGTTGCCAGTTGCGCGGCTTTTTCATAGTACGAAATTGCCACATCCTTTTTTTGCAACATTCTGGCAATATTCCCGATACTAAACAGCGTCACGCTCGTATCGGCTGGGGAATTCAGTTTATCGCTAATTTCCCAACTTTTTTCTAATATTTGCTTGGCTCTCCTTAAGTCGCCAATCGTTTGCAGCGTCATGCCCAAACTCCTCAAACTATCGGCTTTGAGCAGAGTATCCGGTTGCGCTTGCATCTGTGCGTTCACTTGCTCTAACAAAGCGATGGCTCGCCGATATTGTCCCATAGCTTGCAAAGCCAGAGCTTGGTTCATTCTGCTGCCCAGTTTTCCGCTTTCATCTTCTGCACGGTTGTAGGCTGCTTCTGCTTCTTTCCAAGTCTCTAGCGCTGCTTCTGTTTCTCCCTTCGCCAATTGTTGCAGTCCCCGCGCGTTCAGCGCTTGCGCCAAGAGGAAATTACCCCTTGCCTCCAGTTTGTCAACCCCTTGCAACAAATTGATACTTTGGTCAATCGTCTTCTGCGCCTGCTGCCATTCGCCCAACTGGTGATAAGCTGACGCGAGATAGTTGAGACTTTGTGCTTGATTGAGGGTTTCCTGGCGTAAGCTATAACCTTGCGCCGCTTGTTCCCACAGGGTGGCGGCTTCCCGAAACTGTCCCGCCTCGTAGCGAGATTTTCCCTGTTGCAGCAACTGCGACGCCGCTAACAACTGCTGGACTTGGCTGTTGCTTTGGTAAAACGTTGTTGCAGAAAGGAATCGTTCTCCAAGGCTCACCTGATCGCCTGCTAGTGCTGGCACGATCGTTGTCACCAACAACACAGTCAGCACAAAGTAAACCGGCAAAGCGAAAGATGATGCCCAAAATACTTTTTTCCAGTTGCGCTTTGCTTTACTCTGCTTTTTACCAGGTTGGTGAAGGTTTGCCATAGGTTTAAATATCACCCCTTGCCATAAGTTTCACAATTACCCCTTGGAGGGATTTTAGACGCGGGATGCCTCATAGCTGCTTTACAATAATCCCGTTAGTTATGGCTTAGGCTCCAGACGAGCCACAGGTTTGAGCGATTTAACCAACTGAATCTAAATCATAACTTTTATTTTTTTTATTGTATATAAAAAAAATAAAAGTTATGATGCTTTTTCCTGAGAAAGTTGTCTAACCCAAAAGGATATATTAATTTGGCTAAAAATGGAGCGTTATAGCATTTATAGAAACAGATGACCATTTTTAGTCAATTAAACTACATTTTGGCCAGAATTATCGCATCTTTTGCAAATCGTTGCAATGAGGAAATTGATACCCAGGACGTACAGTAGTGCCGTTAGGTAGGTGCGCCACCAATTCTACTTGGCCTTTTTCATTCACCACCCAGCCGGTGGCTTCGACTATTTGAACCCTGGACTGGGAGATCGAAGATGGGGGATTTTGAGGGGAAGTATTTGCACGTTCGTTGGCAGAGGAAAAATCTCGCAGATCTTGCCAGACAGTCTGACTTCTAGCGACGGTAATAGCTGATGTTGGATTTTCTGGTAATCCTCCGCGTCCGGTAATGGTAAAAGAATTGCCTTCTGCTGCGGCACAACCTACAATAACTTGGTCGCTTGGATCGCTGACTTGTGCGGGTAATGGCAACAATCCGGAACCGGGATCGACTTCTGGGGTGTTAAGCGATACAGTGCCGGAAACACCAAACTTAGAACTAGCAGTAATATCGCTCAGCGGGGTGAGTTGTGGCTGAAATGCCAGACCAAAAATACTGGTAGCATTAATATCAACATTGCCCCCCCGACCGAAGAAAGCATTGGCTGTAATATCGCTATTTTCTGGGGCAAAGGCAACAAGAAATCTTGTATCTATCCTAATATTGCCGCCATCGCCACCTGCAGCCTCATTCCCGGCGTTAGTTGAAATCTGACTTTCTCGACGCAATACTAATAAATCTGACAACGCCAGGGAAATATTACCGCCGTCGGTACTAGCTGTTTCCGCAGAAATTGTGGCGCGATTGTCGAGAGTGAATCTGTGAGCTTGAACTGCGATATTACCACCCCTACCGCTGCCTTTGCTATCGACTGAAATCTCCGCACTATCTCTAATTGCAATTTGTGGGGAACTGATGGCAATATTGCCACCATTCCCTGTAGAACCTCGGGTTGTATTAGAAAATAAACCTGTATCTGCGCCGGAGAGAAAGACTGATTCGCTGGCATTAATATTAATATTGCCCGCATTTCCTCCACTTTCGGTTAAAGCTTCTAACTGTGCGCCGTTGGTGACTGATAAAGATGGGGTATTAATAGTTAGAGTACCGCCTTGCCCGCTTGCTCCTGCCAAAGTTCCCACAAATGCACCGCTGGGGAAAAAAGGCGCGCCAGGATTGCCATCGAAGGAAACCGATGCGGTTGCATTAATCAAAATACTGCCTGCATTACCTGAAGATACAGTGCTGGCACTAATACCAGCACCATTGCTGACAGAAAGTTGACCCGTCTTAATTTCTATGACATTACCTTGACCTTGGGAACCTGGTAAAACTTCACTAACAATCGCAGTAGTAATCGCCCTTGGTTCGGGACGATTGGGGATGGGGAGCAAAATTCCCCCGTCAAGCGCAATCGATCTTGTTGCTTCAATATCAATTCTGCCTGCATTACCAAGCCCCGCAGTAGTGCCTCTAATTTGCGCTCCCCCTGCCATTGACAGAGAGCCAGTCTTAATTGTAATAGTGCCAGCATTGCCAATACTATTAGGTCTGACATCGCTACTAAAACCACTGAAAATTCCCCGTTCGTTCGTACCTGTAAGGGTAATCGAATCTAAGACAGAAACCGTCACATTGCCAGCATCGCCAATACCTCCTGTAAAGGAACGAACTTGACCGCCGTTAGTGGCAACATAGGTATTGGCATTAATCTCTACATTTCCAGCTTTACCGCCATTTGAGCTAAAGGTTTCACTTCCTACCACAGAGCGATCCAAGGAGATTGAATCAGCATTAATGATGACGTCGCCACCATTGCCACCGCGAGTCAAATTCGATAATATAGCTCCGTTTGCTTGCAAAGAATTGGCGGTAATAATTAGCCTTCCACCCGACCCTGGGGCGCCTCTACGCACATTACTTTGCACAAAATTAGTCAAGGAAATAGTAGGTGCGTTTAGATTAACATCTCCGCCTTGACCTGCACCGTAGGTGGCACTTTCAATGTAGGAATCTCCTGCAGCAGCTGGGGCTTGAATAATTGCCGATTGACTTCTAAGATTAATGTTTCCTCCAACTACCCCTTCGGAAAAAATTTGAGATGAAGGGGGCATAAAAATATCGCTTTTGGCGAGCAGGGTCATATCTCCACCCCTGCTGATATACCTGGGGGGAGAAGTAGAATAATCTGCCCCAGAAGTATCAAGAAAGTTGGGGGTAACAATCCTGCCTCGCGAGTCAATTACCACGTTCCCGCCTCCAGCAGCAGCGGCTGTGCCAATCAGATTGTTAACGGTAATGTCACCGGATAAAGCGAGATTTGGTTGATACTGATTGGTTAAAAAAACCAATCCGCCAGGAGCGATAATTCTATTGATGGTTATATTGGCACTGGTTGCCGTTCCATTCGCGTTAGGAGGAGCAGAAAAACCCGTTGTCTCTCCTGTAATTCCAGGTGGATTGAAATTAGTTGTTCCGGATCTGATATCGACGGTCGGTGTAAGATTGCCACTAATAGGAACTGTTGTTACTCCATCAGAAAGAGTAACTGTTTCATCGAGCAAGTTGGTAGGATCTGTTCCTGTAATTTGAATCCTGTCAATATTGACGCTACCACCGGCAAAAATATGGAGGGAAGCGCCTGTATAGCTGTTAAAACTAACGTCGCCACTGGCGCGAATAATTGGGTCGTCGTCACTGGATAAATCTCCTCGATTGCCATTTATATTTTCGATGGTAAAATTGCCGCCGCTGTAGAAATGGGCGTTCCCACCGATAGGATTGGCGGAACGGAACGTCATATTTTGTCCGGAAAAGAAGCCACTGGCGGGATGATTTAAGGCAAAGATGTCGAGCTTATTTCCTTGGACTAATAATTGTTGTCCGGCGGAGGCGATGAAAGCATCGCTAATGCTGTCTCGCACCCTGAGATTATTAGCAGCTTGTAGGGTTAAGTTACCCCCTGCTTGTAACTGACCTTGTAGGTCAAGATTATTACCAACTAAAGTTAAGTGTTGCCCTGGGGACAAGTTGCCGGAGTTAGCGATCGCACCAGAGTCGGGCAACCAATCCCCTAACCCCGGACGCACATTGAGCGTCAGCAGGGGAGGCGCGGCGGGATTGTCCGTACCGAACTGATAACCATTCTCCAAAACCAGGTTTCTGGCGGTGCTGGCGAAAAAAGAACCTGGGATATCGAGTCGGGCATTTTTACCAAAGATAATGCCCTTGGGATTAATCAAGTATAAATTGGCACTACCCAGCACTCCCAAAGTACCAAGAATTTGAGAAGCTTGATTTCCCGTAACTCGTCCCAGGATATTTTCAATTCCAGCAGGGTTGGCAAAATAGACACGTTGCAGATTACCGACGTTGAAATCTTGGAAACTGTGGAACAGATTGCTACCGCGAATTGCGCCTCCATCAATGCGATCGCTCAAACCACCTGGATGGGGAACATTCGGAGTAACGATCGAACGTTCGACGCCCAAACTGTTGTCTGGGATAATCTGTGCCAGGGTAGTTGTGGATAAGCTTAAGGTATAAGCGATCGCGCCACAACTTGCTAAGATTCCAATCCGGTAAAGCACCATATATTTGCCGAAGCGAAACAAAACATCTCTATCAGGTCAGAAACCCGGTTTCTCTGAAAAATCGTTGGGAGAGGAAACCACAGATTTAGGTCGAAACCGGGTTTCTTTGTAGGGTGCGTTAGCGATAGCGTAACGCACCATCTACCATACCCAGTATATGTAGGGTGCGTTAGCTAGCAGAGTACAGCACCTACCTATATGTAGAGTGCGTTAGCGATAGCGTAACGCACCATCTACCATACCCAGTGTCGTTGCGTAAGTCCTGTCTATAAAACCAAGGCAGCCATATTGACAGTAGTGACTCCTGTTAGCGAGATTGTACCACCATTTAAAGAAGTCAGATCCAACTTCAGACTACCACCGATCAGATCGGCGAGGTTATCGATTGCATTGATCAGACCATCACCATTACTATCCAAAGCACTGCTGCTGATGTTAAGTTGGCTGAGATCGATTTTGTCTTGACTGATAAAATCGGTAATGATGTCGTTACCAAAATCGGCTCCAAAGACAAAGGTATCGTTTCCAGATCCACCCGTTAAATTATCATCACCCCTGCCGCCGATTAAGGTATCCTGAGCTAGACCGCCGTTAATCGTATCATTGCCACCCAATCCAGACAAAACATCGGTGCCATTGAATCCGTCAATTTTGTCAGCAAAGCGAGTACCAGTAATTTGATCTCCCGCATTATCACCCTGCAGGTTCAAAGCGGGATTAGGGCTAGATAGCACAAACTTGGGCAGTGAAAAATCAACATCAGCAGCACCGTTTCCCGATACAAAAGTCACTTGAGAAACATTACTATTGACGGTGATATGTTTAACTGACCAATTGCCATCAAAGTCAAAACCGCCAAGTTCTCGCAATCTCGTTTGAACTAAACCATTCCCATTAGAATCTTGAATCGTCACGTTTACCCCAGTGGGATTGGCAAAATTAAACGAGTCTAACGCCGCTTGCAAATCGGCAAATGACCCCAGTGGATTGCCGTTACTATCGGTGACAACTGCCCCTGTATCCGTCACTAATATATTGACAAAACTGGTTACAGTTGGGGAAAACTCACCACCTTCAAAGGTCAGATTTTGTGTCTCAGTGCCGTTATTAAACGCAAACGAACCGCCAGAATAACTTTCGCGCCGATAAACGCCGCTTTCAATAAAATCAGCCAGCGCATCGATTACCGCTTGTTCATCTTGCGTGTTGGACAAATTTCCATCAGCTGATAGATTCATCCAAACCGCCAGATCGGCTAAATATGCTGGATCGTAGATTTTCGCCCATTCCCCAAAAAATCCAGCGATACCAGTCTGACCAGGTTGTAAAAATTCCGAATGATTATAGTATGGATATCCGGAACTTCCACCGCCACCATCAGGGTCTGGATTCAGGAAAAACGACGGTGTAGAACTGTTGGGGTTGTTTAAATTTTCAATCGAAAAAACTTTGAATTGCTGTCCGTTATTTAACACCCCTTGAATTGCATAGGTTGAGACATCTAATCGCCCATTGGCTGTAATCGATCCTGGGGTAAGAATTTGTTGATTTACGGAAACGACTTCGGCATCGCTTGTAATATTTAGAAACCCGAAATTCGCTCTCCCTTCGTTCGCATTCTTTTCGACATTGTAATTGAGGAAAAGCGTGGCATCAAAAGTTGTTTCATAATATGCGGGAAGGGCGGCATTCAAATTACCATTGCTAGGACTTTCAGTTCCTAGCGTGCCGGAAAAATTAATCGGCGTAATGTAATCGTCACTGACTTTAGCATTGACAGTAATTGTCTTCGTTGCGCCTGGGGCAATGCTGTTAAACATCACCTCAACCGTTTGAGCATTACCATCTCCGCCACCCGAAACATCCAAGTTAATGCCACCGTCAAGACCGAGACTTTGCACGGTTAACCCGACTGGCAATACCTTGGTCAAATCGTCTTTAATTTTGACATCTGTAGCGGTTGCGACGCCATTGTTTGTAACTTGAATTTGGCACGTGACATGATCGCCAGGAAGCGCAATAAACTGTTCCGGCGTTCCATTACCATCTCCATCGACTTCTTGAGTAACGCTGGTAAATTTTTTGGTTAAATCCAGCTGCACCACAGGAGCAAGGAGACTGGTATAGTCATCTTCTGTGGGGTCGTTATTATTGACGGCTGAATCTGGATCGAATTGTTTGGCAGCAATGATTTCTGCAACGTTGGTGTAGGCGGAAGCGCTTGCTGCATTCAGAACTGTACCCGTAAGGGTTAGAGTTGCATTGCTTCCCGATGCTACAGTGCCAACATCCCAAATACCAGTCTGACTGTTGTAAGTCCCAATGCTAGATGTGGCGTTGGTAAAGTTAATGCCAGAAGGCAGTAAATCTTTAACTTTTACACCCGTTGCATTTGCTGGCCCGCTGTTATTTAATGTGATTGTGAATGTAACCGGATTACCCACAATTAAGGCAGTGTTGGATACTGCTTGACTTAGGGACAAATCGGCTAAAGATCCCAAAGCAGTTGTGGTAGCGTAGGAGAATTCCTCAAAACCCGACTCGGCATTCTGAAACTCTGCATAGGTGTAGATATAGGGATTGCTTGTAAATGCACTTCCGGGTAAATACACAAGCACATCGCCAACCCCACTCCCTGAATTGAGACTGGCATCTAATAGCACTGTCTCATTTAAGTTAATGACTGGATTTAAACCACCCAACTGACCTGTAGTTGAGTTGTAACCTGTAAGATTGGAATTTGGTGACTGAAATACTTGTAATTTGCTTAAGGCAATTTGAGGATTGCTATTGCTTTCGTTCAGGTCAATGCGAAACTCGTAGTAGCTAGTATTGTCAACGGTAATCGTAGGCAAATCGCTCAGAAGAATTGCCTTTGTTCCCTGCTTCTGCGTGTCGAATTGCGTCGTTCCGTTTGTGTTGTAGCCTCTTTCGAGGGTACTACCTTGGCCTGATTTGAGTCGGAGAAAAGAAGTTGTCGCGCCACTTCCTCCAGGATAATTTGTCAGAGAAAATAGGACGGTGTTTCCTAATGAGTCTTGCAGCGATCCGTTACTCTGCAAGCTGGGGTTTGTCAAATCTAGTGTCATGATTCTACCGACTATTTGCGATTAAGTTATCTGAAACTAGATGCACCGCGATCCTAGAAACCCGGTTTCTTTTTCAGTTTCTTTGCGTAAGTCCTGTTTATCTGAAACTAGATGCACCCGATGAATACCTTCTATCTGTTGGCGATCGATCCAACAAATATTCTCAGTTTCGGCTCACCAGGTATAACCACCCAAACGGACGAAACAAGCTTGAATTCCGCGCCTAACTGGTTGTTCATTCAATATCCTTAGATTTCAATTTTACACCAGCCAAGCCAGATCGTATATGAAGATTTGATGAAGTTTACTAAAGTTTTGGTATGATTTTCCCTATCCTTCAAGCAATTTATTTTAACTCAGCAACAAAAATTCTTATGCTTATGCTTAAATAAGCCAAAAGGACGGTTAAGTCGCCATAATTGAAACAATTATTTGTAAGTAATTAGCTCTCGAAATAGATGCACCCGCTCAACCCGCAATTGTATTTAGGCCGCATTTTATCCGCTGGCGATCGCTCGCAGGAATTTCTAGCAACTACCCACAAATGAGCAATCGGCTGGAAGACCGAACCTAAATATATTTTTGATAAAATTAATCTTATCTAATTTTTTTGGCATTGGCAATAGTTTTTTGTAAAATTTTGTGATAGTCATTGAGGGAATTCGTTTAAATAAAAAGTAGGAAAAGTAGGAAAAGTAGGAAAAGGCAGAGGCTTTGGTAATTGGTAATTGGTAATTAGTAACGGACTTACGCTCATATTCCGGGTTTCTCTGAAAAATTGTTAGTTTGGCAACGAGCGATATGCCTCCCTTCCGCACTCGCGTTCGCAGCAAGAAACTTTGGTGATAAACTGTCGTGCGTAAGTCATATGATGTCCGCCTAATTACCCTGAATAAAAATATCACCGCGTCACCGTGTCACCGTTCTCCCAAGTCATTCCTAACTATGGGTGAAGAACCGGACATAATATCATATGATGTCCACCTAATTACCCTGAATAAAAATATCACCGCGTCACCGTGTCACCGTGTCACCGCGTCATTCCTAACTATGGGTGAAGAACCGGACATGATATGAGATGTGGGTAACGACAAGCTTTTAAGCCAACTCTTCCATCACTATTCGTCGCATAATCTCGGTCACTTCCGCCGCGATTCTGGCATCCATTTCCTTAGCTTCTCGATCGATATCTCGCGGATTGAAGGCTTTTGCTGCTCTGAGTGTCATGGCAAAAGTTCTCAATTTGGAGGGGTTTCCCGTGGCATTGGGACGCCTGTCGATCAACTGTACGAGTGCTGTGTAAGTAATTTCGTAGCGATTTCTGGCATCGCTCGCTCCCCAGCCTACTTTAGAAATAATAACTGGATCTTTGATAACATTTTGCAAGCCCAATCTTTCAATGGCAATATCAATGTAACGCGCTCTATCTGTTCCCATTGCTCTGGCAAGGCTTTCTAGGCTATACCACTGTGCGTTTGGCAATCTGGCGGCGGATGGTAAATGATAGTGCCACCCTAACATTGAAATCAGTCTGGTTAAATCGTAGGCAGAGACAAGATTGTCTCCCCGCGCTTCTTCTGGTGCAGGTTGAGCGACAATTCTTTTAGCTTTGCGATCGTAAAGTTGTGGTGAATTAAATAACGCATTCTCTCCATATCTGCCTGTAAAACTGAGGCTGGTATTACCTGTTATCTGTTTCAGCCAATTTTCTAATCCCGAATAGGTTTCAAACCGCTTGAACATTAAACCCAGAGAGTTGGAACTGCCATATTTGGCGCGATAGCTGACTAGATCGATTGCTAACTCATGAAAAGGCAATCCTTCTGTACTTCCTGAAGCTCTGACTACACAGTCGTCAATGTCACAATTGATAAAGCTTTTATTGATTTTACAGATGAGATTCAAGATGGCAATTATTTTGGTAGCACTCCAAAACTGAACTGAATCGAGGGCATTTTTCCCTAACCAGTTGGCTCTGATTTCTCCATTGACAAAGCTGCCAACGCAGACGCAGGCTTCTTTGATATCTGGGTGTAAAAAGTTGAGAGTGCTAGTGTCAATATTGGGTTTGATTCCAACTTTTGGATAGGGACTAAAGGTGACGGTACGAGTCGGGTTAGAAAGGGCGATCTCTTCCCCAAATGAGACGATTTGAACGTTATCGGTTTTCTGGAGCAGGCGATTGGGATAGGTTGGGATATCCTTGTTGTAAGGGGAATTTTCTATTTGGCGATCGCGTATTCTTAAATTCCCCTCGGAAAACCCTTTCTCCGATAGCAGTAGCATCTCAAAAAATTTATTCCTGTCTTTGGCTGTTTTCAGCCGCAACTCTGCTACATTCGGATCTAGTAAGGCTTCTGCGATCGCTTTATCTATTACTCCCTTACTCGTGTCGGCAATTCCTTTAATTTGGCAGAATTCATTCAAGCCATTTTGCGTGCGAGATCCCCAATCCCCATCCCACCATTGACCCGCCGGGTATAGCCCCCAAGCACTGAGAATTTTTTGAATTTCTAAAATTAACTGACCATCTTCTTTCAGTTGGGCTAAAGTAATTGTGCGATTTTGTTGGACTATCTCTCGCAGGTTCATAGCTCGTGGATAAATGTTTAAATTACTATATTATCCTATCTCGCTTTCGAGTAGATCGGCTGGCTAATGGCTAATGGCTAATGGCTAGTCTGAAAAGATACTGTCGAACATTTATTAACTACATTTTGGGCATAAATAATCGCAATATTGGCAAATCGTTACAATTAGGATGTTGATATCCAGCAGCCACTCCAAGCGCAGGCGCTACCAATTCTACCTGACCCAAACTATTTATTACCCAGCCAGTGGCTTCTATTATTTGAACGGGCGGATTGGATTTCTTTAATTGAGAATTTTGATGCGAAGTATTCCCAGTTTCTGTAGCTGGTGAAAAATCTTGCAAATCTCGCCAAATTGTCTGACCTCGAATAGTCGTGCTTGGGTCTTCTGGTAACCCTCCGCGTCCGGTGACAATAAACGAGTTACCTAGCGCTGCTGCACATCCCACAATTACTTGGTTAGTGGGGTCAATGGGAGTGGTGTTTAATTCAACCAATCCCTCAGAAGTGTTGACTTCGGGGTTGTTAATCGCCACAATACCGGATACGCCAAACTGGGAACTAGCGGTAATGGCACTATTGGGAGCAGTGAAAAGACCCGTCGTGTTAATTTGGATATTCCCTCCTCGCCCTTGGAAAGCGTTGGCAGTAATGCGGCTTCCTTGTAGAACTGCGATGGTATTCGCGTTGAGAGTAATGTTGCCCCCATTGCCCGTTTTGCCTGCTTCTGCTGTGATTTGACCCAGACTGCTTACTTGCAAAGAGCGAGCATTCAATACCATATTGCCCCCTTCACCGGATGCGGTAGCAGCTGTGATGCGGGATCCTCCTTCCACAACAATCTGTTCTGCATTTATCGTCAAATTTCCACCCCGACCAATCGCTTGATTGTCTACACCGACTCGACCCGAATTCGAGACAATCCTAACAAAACATAGTTAGGACTGACGCGGCGACGCGGCGACGCGGCGACGCGGCGAGTTTTAATTAAGGGCGAAAAGCCTGACATCATATCAAACCAACCTACAAAGAAATGGCGAAGGTATTGTTCAAACAACCGGGTTGATTTTGTACTCGTTATCTTAGTCGTTGCAAGTCGTTGCAATTAAGCTGAGGATGCACGGGAGTTTGGTCAGGCACACTCGCCACCAATTCTACTTGTCCTTTTTCGTTAATTATCCAGCTGGTGGCTTCTACTATTTGAACCGGCGGGTCAGATTTGTTTGATTGAGGTTTTTGCTCCGAGGTATTTGCACTTTCTGTGGCAAAATCTTGCCAATCTCGCCAAACTGTCTGACCTCGAATCGTAGCAGTTGGATCTTCTGGTAAACCGCCGCGTCCGGTAACTGTAAACGAGTTGCCTTCTCTAGGGGCACATCCGACAATTACTTGGTTGCTGGGGTCGGTGACTTGTTCTGGTAATTCCACTAATCCGGAAGCCGGTTCTACTTGTGGATTATTGATAGTGACGGTGCCAGAAACGCCAAATTGAGAACTAGCAGTAATATCGCTATTAGGGGTTTGTGCTGCTCGAAACTCCAGCCCCAAAATTCCTGAGGCAGTGAGTTGAATATTGCCGCCTCTCCCCTCAAAGGCATTAGCGGTTATATCGTTATTTTCCCTGGTAATTGCGGTAATTAACGGCGCATTAATCGCAATATTTCCGCCATCTCCGCCTGCACCTGCCGTTCCGGCGGTAGCAGTAATTTGGCTATTTCGACGCATCAGTAATAGGCCATTTACTTGCAAGTTAATATTGCCTCCTTGTCCAGAAGCTGTGGCGGCTGCGATCGAGCTTTTGTTATCCAAATTCAGAGAACCAGTTTGAATTTGGATGCTTCCTCCGATGCCTCTTCCTTGATTGCTGACGCTGGTGGAAATTTGGCTATTACGATCAACTAAAACTGACTCTGGTGCCGAAATCAAAATTTGACCTGCATCTCCTCGTCCGGAAGTACTGGCACTGATTCTCGAATGATTATTGAGGGATAATCGTCTGATATTGAGGTTAAGCGTTCCGCCGTTACCAATTGCGGTTGATTCAACACTGCTGGAAATGGAACTATTATTAGCTAGGGAAAGTTCATCGGCAGTAATATTCAATTGTCCCGCATTTCCTTGCCCTTCTGTACGGTTGAATATTTGAGTAGTATTCCTCACCGTAAACAAACGAGTAGTGATGTTTATATCGCCAGCATTCCCCCTAGCTCCTGCTCTAACTTGGCTGAATATATTAGAGCCTACTACAGCGTTATTATTCGCATCTATTAAGATGCTTTCGCTGGCATTAATGGTGATATTGCCTGCATTTCCTTCCCCATAAGTATTGCTATTCAGCTCCGCGCTAGTTGTTATAGATAGAGAGCGGGTATTAATCTGAATCTCTCCCGCATTGCCAACTGCTGATGGCCCTGCCACTGTGTTGTATATTCGAGAACCATCACTCATTAATTCCCCGTCCAAAACAACTGTATCGCGGGCATTAATAACGATATTGCCTGTATTTCCTCGCACATAAGTGCCAACTTCTATTCTGCCGTTCTCAACTAAATTGACATTCTGGGCATTAATTCTCACACCACCCGTGTTTCCCTGAGCAAAATTACTGAGATTCAAACGACCAGCATTGGCGAGTCTAAGATTATCTGCATCTATGAAAATGTTGCCTCCATCGCCGCTGCCACGGGTAACGTTAGAAATTGTGGCATTATTAATGTCTACATTTCTGCCATTGATAGTAATATCTCTGACTCGACCTGCCCCGAAAGTTGTGGCGGTGATTTCCGCTGTAGATTGCATGAGCAACTGCTGGGTATTAATGTTCACTCTACCTGTATTTCCAGTGCCTTGGGTGAGGGTGAACAAACCACTTTTTGCCCCATAATTCGGGTTGAAGTTGTTGCGGTTGATCGGGTTAGTTGGCAAAGCGTTTCCGGTGCCGCGATTTTGCACCGATACGTTGAGGGTGTAGGTGTCTCCCCGGTCAACGCGATCGCCTTCTAATAGCTGTACGCTGTTTGCTACTGTATCGAATTCTCCAACGCCAATGACGTAGGTTCCGGGTGAATTTATTGTGTTAGCAAAATAAGAGTCTTGGGGAGCAATACTTCCGTCGCCGCCGCTGGCTATATTTGAATCGTCACTGTTTGCCAATACTTCTCCCGTTCTCCGATTGAACAGAAAAATTTCTGTGTCTAAACTCCCCGGAATTGCTTCATAGCCATCACCGCCGTCAATATCTACAATGACGCGACTGTTGGGAGCAGAAACAGTAAAAGAGTAATAGTCATATTGTTGATTTGCCGTTCCTAATACGGTGTTGCCGCTGATAATTTGCTCGGGGGTGCGCTGCACGGAAACATAGGGAATTCCATCAGCACCCGATGCTTCTACGTTGGGGTTCGGTTCGCTACTCAATGGCAATTCATCCAGATTATAGACGAGGATGCCTTCAAAGGGAGAGGGGACAAAATCTTTACTGTTTCCAGCGATCGCTACCTGTCCAGCTGCGTTAATGGTAATATCTCCCGCTGCACCGCTGTGGGTGGCTAAGGTCACAATTTGTCCGCCACTTTCTATGACTAAATTATTGACGTTAATCTCAATCGCGCCGCTATTGCTGCTGCTATTGGTGACGGTGGCAATAAATCCTCGATTGGCTAAACGCAGGTTTCCTGGAGTTTGAGCAGCTCGATTAATAATAATATTGCCCCCCGCGCCGCTGTTGGCGGTTTCCCCATAGCTGAGAATGCCGCTAAACAGTCCATCGGATGTGAAACCAGAAATATCTATATTGTTGGCGTCAAGTCGAATATTCCCTGCATTTCCTGATGCTTGAGTAATCGTTGTAATTCTGGCACCTGTGGTTAAATTAACCGAATTGCCAGCGATGTTAATATCGCCCCCATTGCCTAATGCGCCAGATTGTATCGTATTGGCAATCAGACTGCGATCGCTCAATCTCACTTCTCCCCCCGCATCGATTGAAATATCTCCCGCCCTAGCCCCTGCTAGGCTGCTATTAGCAGCAATTCCAGCATTGAGTTGAGAACCGCCAGACAGGTCGAGGTTGTTCGCGTGCAGGGTGATGCTGCCGCGATTGGTTGATCTGACATCTGCGATCGCACCATTGCTCAGTGCGATATTACCTCGCCCGACGCCCAGGGGAAAAGAAGTATCACTTGCAATTGTGACAATACCTTCTCCTACCAATCCACCCAACGCCACTTGACCCCCTGGTGCGAATAATCTTCCCCCATCTATGCTGACGTTACCGCCTAAAATGGCTAAGGTTTGATTGGGAGAAACTTCTAGGCGAGACTGTCGCACTTCTATACTCCCCGCATTACTCCCGTACTGCAACCCAACGGGAACATTGATAGTTAGTAAAGGTGTTGCTATGGGATTTTTGGCACTAAAAATACTGCCATCAGCAAATTGGATGCTGTCGGCGGTACTGCTAAAAAACGAACCACCGATATTTAACCTTGCATTTGAACCAAAGATAATCCCGTTGGGATTAATCAGAAATAGATTAGCCGTTCCGTTGGCACGAATTAATCCATCTATGTTAGAGATATTGCCACCCGTTACCCTCGTAATAATGTTGTCAATTGTGAGGGCGTTGTCAAAATGTGCCGTTTCCCCCGTGCGGACGTTAAATTCTCGCAAGCTGTGGAAAAGGTTACTGCCTGCCGTTGTCCCGCCGGTAATCTGTTGAATTTGCCCTTGCTGATTCACCACCGAGTTATTCGGCAAGGTGCCGTCGGGGTTAATTTGGGCATTAGCACCCTGAGAAGTTACCAATCCTCCTAGTATTAGCGGCATAACTTGGACAAATTTCAGTGCCGATTTCATGGCAATAAACCTTGGGGAACGTTGCATCTGTCAATTTTAGCGAAAAGCTGATATTTTGCTTGATTTTTTATTTATGTCGAAAAAATGGCTTTTAAAAGTAGTAAATTTAGTAAAATTCCGCCTATTATTTAAGTTCATATTAAAGCAATCAAACCGATACAGTGCAATATACAGTACTGACGCAAAGAAACCGGGTTTCTCTCCGAAGAAACCCGGTTTTTGCAAAAAACCGGGTTTCTTTGGCATTCTTTATCTTAGCCTTGGCAAATCGTTGCAATTAGCCTCAGGAGACACGCCTGTTTGGGTAGGCAGATTCGCGACTAATTCTACCTGTCCTAAATCGTTAACTATCCAGCCAGTTGCTTCTACTGGTTGAACGGGTGTATTGGATTTCTTTGATTGCCGATTTTGCGCGGTGGTATTCGCCCTTGGCGTTGCGGTGGAGGCATTACGCACATCGCGCCAAATTGCCCGACCTCTGAGGGGATTTGTTGGACTTTCGGGTAACCCGCCGCGTCCGGTAATGGTAAATGAGTTGCCTCTAGTCGCCGCACAGCCAACGTTGATTTGGTTGCTCTGATCGGTAACGTTGTCAGGTAATTCTACTAATCCCGCAGCGGTGTTGACATCGGGGGTGTTAATGGTAACCGTGCCGCTAAACTGTGGCCCTAGTTCGGAGGTGGCGGTGATGTCGCTTTCTGGGGTGGCTGCGGTGCGAAACTGAGTGCCAAAAATAGCTTGCGTATTAATTGTTACTCGTCCGCCAAACCCTTGCAGTGCGTTGGCGGTGATGTCGCTGTTGCCGAGTGCGGTTAATGTCTCTGTGCGAATATCGATATTGCCGCCATCGGTGTTTCTGGCGTCGGTCAAGATGCGGCTATTATTCAATAACTGGAGGCTGCCCGATCGCAATTCTATATTCCCCCCTGCACCGGCAAAGGTAGTCGCGTTGAGACTGCTACCATTTTGAACCCGAATCGAATCAGCGATGACAGTTAAGGTTCCGGCATTACCGATGCCAAAACTCCGCACATCGAGGGTTGCTCCATCCCGCACTGTTAATGCTGGTGTTTTAATCGTTAAGTTACCTCCATTCCCCCTGGCTACCAGCTGAGGTATATCAATCCGTCCCGATGCGGTGACCAAGCTAGAGGGAATCCCGCCTACTTCCGATTTGCCTATAAGTTCCACCGACTCGGAAGCTTCGATGGTGAGGGTTCCCCCTGTTCCAGATCCTACGGTAGCGGTGGATATGCTCGCTCCATCTGCGAGGGTTAATCTGCGAGTGCGAATGGTTAAATCTCCGGCGGGGGATGAACTGAACGTCGTTGTACCGGGACCGCTGGTGACTACACCCTGAAGCTGTCGTTCTGGGCTAACGGCTACAGCGCCACTCAATTCTACCGAGTCTCGCGCTTCGATCAGGATATTCCCACCCTTGCCGCCAAAGGTAATGAAACCCGATGCCACAACACCCCCACTATTGGCACCGATGACTCCACCTTCGCCCATGATTAACCGTCCCGTGGTAACGCGGATGTCGCCTCCGGCGCCGGTGCCAAATGTGTTGTTGAAGATGCCGGTGGGTGTGAAGGCATCGGGTAGGGTGCGGCTAATTTCGACAAAATCGGCGGCATTGATCGCAATATCTCCTCCACGTCCGCTTCCTAATGTGGGGGCCGATACTAAGCTGCCATCCCGGATAGTGACTTGGTTGCCATCGATGGTGATATTCCCTGCCGCACCTTGACTACCCAAGGTGGTGCCGGTGCTGAGGATGGAACCAACTATGTCTACCGAATTAGCCCGGATGTTCATATTGCCACCAGTAGCCCGATCGTTACCAAATGTTCCGCTGAAGGCTAGCACACCATTCTGGAGCGTCAGCGAATCCGCAACGATGCTAATATCCCCTGCTGGTGCGCCATTTGCCGTCACGGCAAACAAGCCACCCGCGCGATCGCCTGGGCGCAACTGCCCCAACAAAACCGCAGTCAACAACTGTTCCAGGCTATTAAATCCCATCCCTACCAAATCCGCCCCCTGGGACGCTCGGATCGTCAGATTTCCTGCTTTTCCCGTACCCAAGTTGCTCGCTGACAAGTACGCCGTACCTTGTAGCAAGAATTGTCCGGTTTCGACGGTGAGGTTCCCACCCGCTCCCGTCCCCCTTGTATCGCTTGCTACCGCTGTCAATTGCGACTGGTTGGCGCCAGTTATTTGTACTGATTCGCTTCCCCTGATGGTTAGATTGCCGCCCGGGTGGTCACCTTGTGTAATAGTTAACACTTGCGACCCTTCGCCGATGGAGATGCGCCTTCCCTGGATGGCGATCGCGCCGCCCCCGACTCCACTCGCATCTACAATCGCTTGTTGAGAAAGTTGAATATCCCCATAGTTGGTTGTTGGTTGTGCAATGTCAATCCCTAATTGTGCGTTGCTATTCACAATTGACACCGGACTATTAACAACTGACCACAGCTCGATTCTGCCAGCAGGTGCTTTCACCTGTCCCCCTTCCAGGAGCAGGTTGCCACCAATTAACCCAATTGTTTGATTCGGCAATACTTGCAATCCGGCGCTTTGACGAACCACGATATTGCCGGGATTAGTACCCAATTGCAAACCAATTGGGACGTTAACGGTTAAAAGTGGTGGATTTTGCGGATTTGTGGCGCTGAACTCCAAATTATCGCCAAATTTGATGCTGCTAGCTGTACTGGCAAAAAACGACCCGCGGATATTTAACCGTGCATTGGGGCCGAAAATAATCCCACTCGGATTAATTAGAAACAGATTTGCCTTCCCGCTGGCACTAATCAGTCCATCAATGTTAGAAATTTGTCCGCCCGTGACGCGAGTGATAATGTTATCTATCGTTACAGCATTATTAAAAAATGCTTCTGAGTTTCTAGGCAGAGAAAATTCCCGAAAGCTGTGGAATAAGTTGCCGCCAGAGGTGGTTCCCCCATCGATGGTGAAGCTATTGCCAGAAGGAGTGACAACGGAATTATTGGGTAGGGTGGTATCGGGGAGAATTTGGGCGACGACAGAGCTATTTAATGCCAATCCACCGATTTCTAACAAGCAGCTGGCGATCCATTTCACGGCAACACACCCCAGTTAGCATTTAATCTGCTTATTATAGCATAATATATATTTTTTATATAACGGATATTTTTGAGATTTATCAAGTAGGAAAAGTCGGAAAAACCGATTGCCGCTCTGGTAGGTGATATCATGTCCTGAGGTATCGGTAGTGTATGGATGGCTAATAGCTAATAGCTAATTGCTCGCAATTCAATTGCCTCCTCCAGCAGTCATTAGCGATTAGTTATTAGCAGTTACACAACCGTTGCTACCGGACAATTCCGCTAGCATCGGTTGTATAGAGTAGATTTTGCAAAAACTGTTTTTTTCCTTCCCACCTGCACAAGAACCGGACACGATATGATTTCTCAGTTTGAGGGTTGCAAGTGGGAGAGTGAGGAAGAGTAGCTTTTTGCATCTTGACTGTGGGTTCCTTTAGCTTGTCGATCGACTTTTTTGCGTGAGTCTATAAATTGATTCATTTCCAACGCAAAGCGGGGATTTCTTTGGGCAAGATCCAAGATGGCGTCTGGGGCGATTGCGATCGCTTTTAATTCATCAACAACTGTAACCGATACTGGAGAAGGTTCGGATTGCAACAGCAGCATTTCACCAAAAAAATCACCTGTTGCCAAGCGTACAACCTCTTGTTCTTGGTGATTGATATCTGTAACTGAAAGCAGAACGCCGCCAGCGATAATGATATAAAAAGCAGCATCAAATTCACCTGCTAGTACAATCTGTTCGTCAACTCCGTAAGTTTCTATAGTGGCAGTTTGGGCGAGTTGGTCGAGGGTGGCGCGAGCGAGAATATTGAAGTAGGAAAGCGAGAGCAAAGATTCCAGAATCTGCAATTGGGAATTGCCCATGTCAGGTTCTTTGTCCAACTGGAATTCCCGTTGGGTGGGTACGGCGATATTGAGGTGATTGCGCTTGGTAGCGTAATGAATGCGCGTGAGAAAGTCGCTGCGAATAGATTCCAACTTCTTATAGTTATCAACGTAATACATTACTTCGTATTTATTTGCGTAACCCTCAAACGATACTATCCGAATATCGGGGGGCGGATCGGATAAGATTCCTTTAATCCCCAGGGCAGCATTCTGTAGTACCTTTTGAATGCGATTTGGCGAATCTTCGCGGCAGAAGCTGATATAAAAGCGATCCGCATGGAGGGGGTCTAACATCGTGTAATTGTAGATAATATCTTTACCCAAAACCCCATTCGGAATAATCACAATGTCTCGGTCTGAAGTTTTAATCCGGACGGCGCGCCAGTTAATTTCAATCACCTCGCCTTCGTGAGCGTTAATCTTCACCCAGTCACCCACCTTTAAAGGCGATTCAAAGATTAGCAAAAATCCAGATACGAGGTTGCTGAGGGTGTCTTGTAATGCCAGTGCCATGACTAGGGAACCGACTCCCAATGCGGCAAACACGCTACTTAAATTAACTTGCCAAATATGAGCGAGGACGTAAGCTGCAATTCCCAAAATCACCAGCGCCCTAGCAGATTGAAACAACAGATTGGGAACGTGAATCTGCCAATATCTTTGCCTGATTCCTGTCGTCATAACCGCGTTGAGCAAAGAAATTGCCGTGTAGATAGTAGCAGTCCAAAGTGCGGTTTCAACAATTTGCACGGATATATTGGTGGCGGAGAATCCCAACAGATGCCGCATCACCAGCAGGACAGCGAGAGGAGGGAAAATTAACCCTCGGATGTTATTCAAAAACCACGCTAGGGGGTTGCCTTGGCGTTGCAAATATTCAATTCCCTCTCCCAGAACAACGTTCAAACTCGGCAATCCCAGGATTAATATAATTCCCCAAATTAATGTTGATTGATTCATTGCATAAGTACCTATAAGCAGTGACATTGGTAATTGCTAATTGGTAATTGGTAATTGGATTCATTACCAGTCTACTCTTGACAAAAGAAACAAGGGGCGCTGGGAAAAATCGTTGGTTTGTCAACGAGAGAGCGACTCTTCACCTTTGTTTCTGGCAATGCCATTGCGTAAGTTCTGAATTACTCATTACCCATTACCCATTACCCATTACCAGCGCCAAGGGATGTAACTAGCAACTTGAGTTACCAATTGTCTCTATCTAAACCTTCTGATAGGTTATCGATCAAATCTTTTAAACCTCCTTTTCTTATAACCCAAGTGGATAACTTACCTTTGTCTTCAATTTTGATATCGGCATCTTTCTGGAAGGAGTATAGATCGTGCAGGCGATCGTATACTTCTTGGCTAACTCGAATTGTAGTTGGTTCTGCCTGTGCGTGCAACTGGTTAACAATCTCCCAAGTCTCGCCCCAGAGTTCGTAGGAAAACTTTTTCGTGCCAACAATTCCTGTCATCAGAGTACCGGAATGAATCGCAATGCTTAAACGCAACCAAGTTCCATGGCGATTGTTGAATTGTTGCACGATGTTCATTGCTGCCAATGCAAAGTCTACCATGCGTTTTGAATGGTCTAGACGCGGTTTTGTCAGTCCGCAAACAACGATATAGCGATCGCCGATTGTTTTGAATTTCTCGACATCGAAGCGATTCGCTGTTTCGTCGAGTAAATCGATTAATTCGTTGAGCAATTCTGCTACTTCTTCAACCAGGCGATTTGCTGTTATTTTCGTTATGCCAAAAATGCTGACTATCCCAACTGTGGTTTGTTGTATGCTATCGGCAATGCGCTGTTCGCCTGCTTGAAAACGCTTGACTACCGTCCCTGGCAATATATTCAATAGCAATGCTTCATTTTCCTGCTCTTTTTGTGCCAACAATTCGGTTTGTTTTTGGACGCTGCTAGTCATTTGGTTGACGATTTTTGCCAATTCCCCTATTTCACCCTGCTGCTGCATGAGTGCCTGAAAATATCGACTCTGTTCCCCACCCCCTTGACGAGATGCTTGAGCGATTGCCTTGATTGGTTTAACAAATTTATCTGCGGCAATCTTAGCAAGATAGGCAATCAATAATATCAGGATCGCCGCTGCAATTAACAGATATCTTTCCAGAATATAAATAGACTGATAAGCTTCAGATAAATCCATTTCGGCAATAATTCCCCAATTCACTCCCTCAATTTTTAGCGGCGAATAGGAACTGAGAACGTTGATGTTGCGCTCGTCTTTGATTATTTTATTTCCCACCTTGCCTTTAATTGCTTCTCTGGCTACTTCGGTGTCTACTTTTTGCAACAAAATCGAGGTTTTTAACTGCTCAATTAAGCGCATATTATTTTCTGATGTACCGAGCGATTGCAAGGATTTCTTATACTTTTCTGGGTCTTCAATTAAAGCACGGGAAACAGAACGCATCAGCAAATCTGCTCCCACTATGTAAGTTTTTCCCGTATTACCCAGTCCATCTTGTTTCCAATTTTTATTGCCAGTCAAAACATTGTTAATCTCGTCAGCTGGTAATTTAATTGCCAAAATTACCACTAGGTTTGATTCGTTATAAATCGGGCCAGCAATAAAGGCAGCCGCAGCCATGTATGATGGACGATAAGGTTTGAAATCGACGATTTGAATCGCTCCTGAGTCGGGGTTTTGACTCACGGTTTTCACGACTTCTGCCAGATTGCTTTCCCGATAAACTCCTTGAGTTAAATTAATCCCAAAATCAGTTTCTTTATCAACCGTGTAGACGACATCTCCGGTTTTGGCATCGATTAGGAAAAAGTCAGAGTAACCAAACTTTTTAATTAAACTGCGAAATATTTTGTGATATTTAGCGTGAATTTTGCTATAATTACTTCCATCTACTGCATCAACCATTTCGGATTTTTTACCAACCCCATGAGGATTTTTGGCGATGTAGTGATATTGAAGATATTTAGCCGCTGGACTGATGGGACGATAGGTTTCAAACTTGGGTTCGCCGGTAATTGCTAAAGATAATCTGGGGAAAAATTTGGTTTTGTAGTAATTAGCGATCTCTCCCTCCCATGCCTGGGGAATAGAGCGAGAGTTCAGTTCCGCAAACGCCTTGTTGAACTCTACCATTGCTGCAACGACCGTGGGGTCTTCACAGAGAGTTTCGACATGATGGTGCAGGTTATTAAAGTAAGATTCGATCTGGTATGCTTTAGACGAGCGAACGCTGGTTAACTGGTTAAATATCGTTGTTTTGATCGCAGATCTTGCCCAACTCCAACCCAAGTAACCAACTACTAAAATTGAACTCAAGCTGACCATTAATAGCATGAGTTGCATTTTTGATTTGATACTGATGCGGTGAAATCCGAGCATTTAACGATTGACCTTGGTTGAGGGGTAATATCATGTCCGTTTGATTACCCATAGTTAGGACTGACGCTAAGGACGCGGGGACACTAAGGACGCGGAGATTTTTAATTATGGGTGAAAAGCCTGACATCATATAAAGGATTGATTTTAACCTAAGTTAAACCAATTTTTCATTTGGCAACCGGACATTATATTATATCATTTCCGGTGGCGGCGGAATTAATCAACACGGTCAGGTAAATTAGCAATTAGCAATTAGCAATTAGCAATTCCCAATTTTTATAAAGATTATCGTAATTTTGGTAAATCGTTGCAATTAGGATATTGATAGTGAGAATTCCCACTGATTGGAGAAGGTAACCGATCTACCAATTCTACCTGTCCTAGATCGTTAATTACCCAACCAGTTGCTTCTACTATTTGAACGTTTGAAGGTGGAGGATTTTGAGGGGAAGTATTGGCACTTTCTGTGGCAGTGGAATAATCTTGCAAATCTCGCCAAATTGTTTGTCCTCGGATTGGTGTAGTTGGGTCTTCCGGTAAGCCGCCGCGTCCGGTGACGATAAACGAGTTACCATGGGCAGCAGCGCATCCGACAATCACTTGGTTGCTGGGGTCGATGGGAGTGCTGGTCAATTGCACCAATCCCCTACTGCCATTGACTGCGGGGGTGCTGATGGCGACGGTGCCGGAAAGTCCCAGCTGGGAACTGGCGGTGATGGCGCTATTGGGTGAGGTGAACAGACCTCTGGTGGTAATGTTGATATTGCCTCCCGCCCCTTGAAAGGCGTTGGCAGAGATGCGGCTGCCGTTGAGCAGAACGACAGCATCAGAGGATAGGATAATGTTACCGCCGCGACCGCTGCCGCCTGCTTCGGCTGTGACTTGACTGCGATCGCTCAATTGCAGCGATCGCAAATTCAACACCATATTGCCTCCTTCACCTGAGGCGCTAGCAGCTGTGATGCGTCCTCCCCGCGCTAGAACAATTTCCCCTGCTGTTATCTCCATATCTCCAGCTTTACCAAAGCCTTGATTGTCTACACCCACTAAAGCTTGATCGGAAACCATCAATCTCGGCGTATTAATTGTCGCATTTCCAGCATCTCCAGAAGGCACTAAAGGCAATCCTAAAGCTGTTTGAGCGGGAGTATTGGCTAAAGCTGATGATGAGAGCAAGCTAATCAGTGAAGTGCGATATCCAAACCCACTAACTTCGATCGATTCAGAAGCATTGACTGTCAAATTTACCCCCGATCCGCTGGCTATTGTACTAGCACCAATACGCGCTCCATCTCTGATGCTCAACCTAGATGTGTCGAGGGTCAAATTACCAGCTTTTCCAGAGCTTGTTGTCTCTGCCAAGATCGCGCTGCGGAAGCGAATTGGTGTGGGACTAATGCGATTAAATCCAATAACTTCGATAGAATCTGTGGCGTTTAAATGCATATTACCTCCAGCTCCGGCACCATAGGTAACAGCTACGAGATTTCCTCCATCGATCAGTTGTAAGCGGGCGGTCGATACGGTAATGTTTCCCCCATTTCCCTGACTGTAATTACTCGATGCGATGCTGCTGAGACTGGCATCGCTAAACGGTGAGGCACCAAGGACTTGTAGAGCGTGAAATGCGTCTATAGTGATGTCGCCCCCACTACCTATGCCGAAGATAGTAGACTCTATGATTGCCCCATTGCTGATAATTAAACGGGGGGTAGAAACGGTAATCGCTCCACCATTTCCGGTTACGACTTGACTCTTCAAGGCGCTAGGAATGCCAATAGGATTAATTCCGCTCAAGGAAACTGACTCTGAGGCGATGATAGCAATCTCTCCTCCTGGTCTTGACCCCAACTTTGGGTCAGTCAAAGCAATCGATCCATCGCTGATTGTCACTTGACGTCCCACTATTTGGATACCGCTTCCCCCACCACCACTGGCATCGAGTAATGCCCCAGCAGATAATCGAATATCTCCGTAATTTTGCACCTGTGGATAGCTCAAAGAAAAACCCATAGCAGTGGGATTGAGAGTTACTTGTCCCATACTCACACCGCCGAGTGCAATTCCCCCACTTTCTGCGGTCAGGATGCCGCCGTTTAAGGTAACTTGAGCAGCTACCAAGGCTAGAGTACGACCCGATTTTACCTGTAGTCCTTGCCTATCACCGCTTTCTTCCAGCGGCGCAGAGTAAGGATCGCCGTTAAATGTCAGACTGTGTCCCTTGCCAGAAACGCTGATGGTGCCGGAATTTGACCCCAATTGCAACCCCACAGGCACGTTAATCGTTAGCAGGGGTGGTACTGAAGGATGAACAGCGCTAAACTCTGTCCCATCGGCAAATTTGATGCTGCTTGCGGTACTCGCCAAAAACGACCCGCCAACGTTCAACTGTGCGTTGGGACCAAACATAATTCCACTCGGATTAATCAGAAATAGATTAGCCGTCCCGTTGGCTCGAATTAAACCATCTATGTTTGAAATTTGACCACCCGTAACGCGGCTGATAATATTAGAAATCTCGGCGGAATTGTGAAAAAATGCCTCAGATCCAGTGGGAACAGAAAATTCCCGAAAGCTGTGAAATAAATTGCCCCCTGCGGTGGTGCCGCCATCGATAGTGAACCTATTGCCAGCAGGAGTGACAATGGAATTATTCGGCAGGGTGGCATCTGGAACAATTTGCGCCACGACAGGGCTACCCGATACCCACCCACTGATGCCTAACAAGCAGCTGGCGATCCATTTCACGACAACAAACTCCTGGCGTGCATTCTAGCTAAGTAATTTTAATCTTACTCATAGGGTAAAATTAAACTTATATCATGTCCTTAGGTATCGGTAGTGTATGGATGGCTAATTGCTAATTGCTAATTGCTAATATAGTATTTTTACCAATCTCGCCATTAGCGATTAGCTATTAGCAGTTACACAACCGTTGATACCGGACATGATATAAGGCTTTGCTTCACTCGCTGGCAATCCGCTGTAAACATAACACTCAGAACCCCGACTTCCCAGAGAAGTCGGGGTTCTAACTACGCGCATTATTGAGATTGTTTTGATTTTTTCTCTTTCAGGCGCTGGAGTTTCTGTTTGATGCTTTGGAAGGATTCCGTCTCGACAATTTCTGCAACTTGTTGCGCTTGTTTGCTTCTGTCAATTTCTATTTTTAGTTGTTCAACCTGTTGTTTTAACTTTTGTTCTCTTGCTTTGACTTGTTCCACCATTCCCAGGAAAACTCGCGCCAGTTGTCCTAATTCATCGGTGCGATCGCACACTTGCTTGAGTTCGCTCAAAATATGCGGTTCAATCCGATCGCTTTCCAATGCAGCAGCAGCAGCGGTAACTTTATCTACCTGCTGGATATACTTCAACATCTGCTGATTTTTTTCGTAGATATTAAACAGGTGTAAACCCTGGTCTTTAGAGATGTCTTCGCAAACTTTAATGCCTCTGATGCTATTGCCTCTTGCGTCTAGAAGCGGCGAAAAAATGCCAATTCCTAATTTTTGCGGCACAACGGCTATCATACCCCCGTTAATCGCACCTTGGGCGGGAATGCCAATGCGATAAGTCCACTCCCCTGAGTATTGTTTCATACCGCAAGTGAGCATGACACTGATAGTATCTTGGACGTATTGTGCATCAATTGCCATATCTTTGGTAATGGGGTTAATTCCGCCGTTGGCAAGGGTTGCAGCCATTACAGCTAGGTCGCGACAATTGAGTGTAATCGCGGATTGCTGAAAGTAAAGATCGAGGGTTTCTGAGATCCGGTTACTAATTTGACCAAAGTTGAGCATGAAATAAGCGATGGCGCGAGCGCGATTTCCCGCTGCTTTCCCAGATAGGAAAGCAGGCATATTAATATTCACATCCCGTCCGGTATAGCGTCGAAACATCTCTAGGACGCGCTGGAGGCGTTCGGTTGCGCCATTGCCTTTAATTAAGTCTGTGGTGACAATTGCGCCAGCGTTAAGCAGGGGGTTATGGGGACGGTTGGTTTCCTCATCCAAGACAATGGAATTGGAGGTTTCTTGACCCGGTTCAACGCCCACCTTTTGATTGACGTAATCTCGACCCCAATCTTCTAATGCTAAACCGTAAAGGAATATCCTAGAAAGGGATTGAATCGGAAACATTTCCTGACAATCGCCCACCTCGAAGGTTTGACCCTCAACGGTGACGACACAGATGCCAAACGAGTCGGGATTTCCCGGTGCAAGTTCCGCCAAGTCGGGAGCGATCGCACCATCGATCAGGGGTTGATATTTGGCGTGTAAATCGCTCAGATAGGCGTAAAACGGAGAAGCTATCGCACCAATCGAACTGGCAAGCGACTGTAAATAAGGGTCTACCATAGGGGGAATATTGAGGAATTGGGGGACTCTCGATCAAAAGCACCCTGAGTATACACAAGCGAGTTGATCTGAAAATAAATATGGCAATTGCTAATTGTCAATTGCCTCCTCCAGCAGCTATTAGGGATTAGCTATTAGCAGTTCCACAACCGTTGCTCAGGGACATGATATAAGTCGTAAAACAGCCAAGTAGTATCTAATCAAGGACTTAGGCACGGGGGGCGAAAAACCCGGTTTCTTTTAGTAACTCAAGTTTCTAGTTATCTCATACATAGCAGCTAATGGCTAATGGTTAATGGCGAGATTGGTAAAAATCCTATATTAGCAATTAGCAATTAGCAATTAGCAATTAGCAACGGCGAAGTTTATAACTAGCAACTTGCGTTATTAGCTTGCTTGGTTAAATAAGCTTATTATATTTTAATGTTATATAATAAATAAATATATATGGGGGATTGTGTTTGCTAGAAATAGGCTTATAATATTGAAGGTGGAAATTGTTCAGAACGCTATTAAGATAGATTAATGACTTCAGGTAAGCAACCTTTTGAATTACCAAGCTTCTATGTTCCTTGTCCGGCCAGACTGAACCCCAACCTAAAAGCAGCGCGAGTGCATTCTAAAGCCTGGGCTTATGAAATGGGGATTTTGGTGACCGACGAGGAAAACCAAGAGGTAGTTATCTGGTCTGAGCGCCAGTTTGATGCTATGGATATAGCCTTGATCTGCGCTTATGGTCATCCCGATATTGATGGACCGATGCTCAACCTGGTCACAGACTGGTATGTTTGGCTATTCTTCTATGACGATCGCTTCCTAAAGGTCTACCGACAAGGTCAAGACATTCGGGAGGGCAAGGAACATATTGCTAGACTGCTAACGTTCATGCCTCTATATGACCTAGAGTTTCCTCTAGAACCGATCGATGCAGTGGAAAGGGGTTTAGCCAACCTGTGGTCTCGGACTGCACCCAACGCTTCTTTAGACTGGTTACTGCGGTTTCGTGAGAGTACAACCAATGCCCTGGAAGCAGTTCTGTGGGAAATCGCCAATGTCAATCAAAATCGAATCGCTAACCCAATCGAGTATATTGAGATGCGCCGCAAAGTCGGTGGCGCGCCCTGGTCAGCCGATCTGATTGAGTACTCTCTCCGTGCGGAAATACCAGCAGCGATCGCTCCCACTCGCCCCATGCGAGTTCTCAAAGATACCTTCGCTGACACTTCCCATTTACAGAATGACATTTTCTCTTATCAAAGAGAAGTAGAGGAAGGGGAGAATACCAACTGCGTACTGGTGATTGAGAAGTTCCTCAATTGTGACCCTCAGAAAGCCGCTAACATCACCAACGACTTACTCACCTCTCGGCTGCAACAGTTTGAGAACACCGCATTAACTGAGGTGCCGCTCCTGTGCGATGAATATGGTTTGAGTCCCGATGAACGTTTTAAGGTACTCCTATATACCAAAGGACTGCGGGAGTGGTATGCAGGCAGTCATGAGTGGCACATGACATCAAGCCGCTACATGAACCAAGGAGCGCGAAAATCTCTGCAAGTGGGGGGAATGGCGATCCCGGTTACGGGACTGGGGAATTCGGGTGTCAGCGTCCAATCCTTAATCAACTCCATGGGTCTAAAAAGATTCAAGAATTACGACCCGCACATTCCGCGCCCGGTAACAGAGCCATTTTGAAATGCCAGAGGCTTATATGCCCTATACGGCTCGGCTCAACCCTCATCTGCACGCTGTGCGTCAGCATATCAAAGCTTGGGCTGAGGAAATGGGGTTGATTGGCCCAAGTTTTGATACCTGGGATGAAGCAAAGTTCGACTCCTTCGATTTTGGCTTGTTGATGTCGTTGGTGCATCCAGATGCACCACAGGCTGAGCTTGAACTGTCAGCAGACTGGATGGTATGGATATCTTTTATCGATGATGACATCGTTCAAGTCTACGGACGTGGTCGCCCTCTGAGTCTCTTTGACGTGATGGTGGCAAAGCAGTCTTTTGAGCGATTGATCAGCTTTATGCCAGTTGACTGCGCTACTATGCCCATACCCACTAACCGGGTGGAACGTAGTCTAGCAAATCTCTGGTCTCGTACTGCTCCCAGCAAGTCTGTAGCATGGCGACGCCGACTCGTCAAAGCAATTGAGCATAATTTTGAGGGCTATTTGTGGGAGATATACAATCTTAGTCAGAACCGGATTCCAGACCCGATCGACTACGTTGAAATGCGCCGCCATAGTGTTGGAGGCGGTTACACTATACTTGGTTGCTATCAAAACGCAGGAGTAGATATCCCTCCCGAAATTCTCTATGGGGAAACAATCAAGACACTGAGCTTGATGACTCTTGATTGGGCGGCATTGTTTAACGATATCGTGTCGTACCACATTGAGATCGAGAAGGAAGGCAACCTGAGCAACAGTGTGTTGGTAATCCAACGGTTTCTCGACTGTAGCCTCCAGGAAGCAGTAAATATTGTTAATGATTTGGCAACTGCCCGATTGCAGCAGTTTGAACACATTGTTGCCACTCAGTTACCCATCTTTTTCGAGGACTCTGAGTTAGACACCAAAACCCGCGAGGAAATCCTCAAATACGTCAAAGCACTTCAGGAATGGACGGCTGGAGTTGGCGAGTGGCACATCAGAACAGGTCGCCATCATTCTCACAGAGATGCTTGTCCCAAGGCGCAAGACTTGATCGGGAGTCCAAAAGGGTTAGGAACTTCCGCCACCAAAATTGGCTCAAGTCCAGTCCCACAAGAAACACCATCACCCAATATTCACCCAATAATCCAGAAGTTACTAGGTGGCCCGACAGGATTAGGAACCTCAGCTACTGAAATTGGCTCAAGTTCAGTCCCACAGGAAACAACTGAACCCAATGTTCATCCAATAGTCCAGAAGTTACTAAGAGGTCCAACAGGATTAGGCACTTCCGCCATTGAAATTGGCTCAAGTTCAGTCCCACAGGAAATAACTGAACTCACTCTTGAGCCAATAGTGCAGAACTTACTCACAGGTCCGACAGGGTTAGGGACTTCGGCCACTGAGATTAGTTCGAGTGCAGTCTCAGAAGAAACAACTGAACCCGCTCTTGAGCCAATGGCACAGGAAGTAGTCAGTAGTCTGACAAAATTGGGGACTGCAACTATGCACATCAGATCGCTGTTAGGAACGAAAGGTTAGCGAAATCTGAGTCCCTATTCCGATCAATCAAATAACTTGTCAACAAACATTACTAATGGAGTTTCATCATGACTGATGCAGCAAATACCCCCTTGGCCAATCAAATTGAACAACAACCAATGAGCTTGGGGAAAGAGGCGGCGCGTAATTTAGCAACCACCACCAAAACCCCGCCGCAGATGCAGGGTATTACCTCACGGTGGCTCTTAAAACTGTTACCTTGGGTAGAAACCGTTGGTGGTGCTTATCGCGTTAACCGTCGCTTAACCTACGCAGTTGGGGATGGACGGGTGAGCTTTACCAGCACAGGGTCTCAAATTCAAGTGGTTCCCCAAGAACTGTGTGAGCTACCCTTGCTGCGCGGATTTGAAGATACCGAGGTTTTAAACGCCTTAGCCAGCCGATTTGTGCAACAAGAATTTGCTGCGGGTGACGTAATCATACGAGCAGGTCAAGAAGCCAATCAAATCATCCTGATTGCCCATGGCAAAGTCAATAAAATTGGCACCGGCAAGTATGAAAACGAAGTGGTCTTAGATGTCCTCGCTGATGGCGATCATTTTGGGGATTATGCTGTAGTACAATCCGAAGATACTTGGGATGTCACCCTCACCGCCCTGACCCGTTGTACGATTTTGTCTCTGCCGGAACAAGCATTTCAACAACTGGTTAACCAGTCCGAGGCATTACAAGCTCAAGTCGATAAGTTCAGGGAAACGCTGAGCAAACCTCAAAACACAGAAGGGGAAGCCTCCATCAATATTTCATCAGGCCATGCGGGGGAAAGCATACTACCTGGAACCTTTGCAGATTATGAAATGAATCCACGGGAGTATGAATTAAACGTTGCTCAAACGATTTTACAAATCAATACGCGGGTTGCTGACCTCTATAACGAACCCATGAACCAAACGGCCGAGCAATTACGCCTCACGATTGAGGAATTGCGGGAACGTCAAGAACATGACATGATCAACAACCGTGAGTTCGGGTTGCTACACAATGCTGACCTCAATCAACGGATCTTTACCCGCTCTGGCGCTCCAACTCCCGATGACCTCGACGAATTGCTCTCTCTTGTTTGGAAAGAACCAAGCTTTTTCTTAGCCCATCCCCGCACTATTGCTGCTTTTGGTCGGGAATGCAACCGTCTGGGACTTTATCCCAACCCCATCCCCATGGGCAATAGTGCCATTCCCTCTTGGCGTGGTATTCCCATCTATCCCTGCAACAAGATTCCCGTCACCAAAGAGCGTACTAGCTCGATCATGTTAATGCGGGTGGGTGCAGCTAACCAAGGTGTGATTGGTCTTCATAAAACCAATATCCCTGATGAATATCAGCCAAGTCTATCTGTGCGTTTCATGGGAATTAACGAAAAAGCGGTTATTTCCTACTTGGTGAGTGCTTACTATTCCGCAGTAGTTCTCGTCCCTGATGCCTTAGCCATCCTTGAAGATGTAGAAATCGGTCGCTAGGAATCACCGGGTTTGGGAGTTGGGAGCGATAAGTTGTCAGATAGTCGGACAAAAAGAAATAGCACTGTATTAATTTTGATGCTATCGATTCCCGACTCCCGACTCCCAATCTCAACAAATATCTTGAGTGTTGTTCTAGTCGTTTGAAAATTTAACCTTATGACAGATGCTTCGATTAGGCCAGATTTAGACCAAGAAAACAGGATGAGTCTAGGCACACAAGCAGCGCGGAATTTAGCTTCCACCACTAAAACTCCGCCCCAGATGCAGGAAATTACCCCACGGTGGTTACTCAAGATGTTGCCTTGGGTACAAGTGACGGGGGGAGCCTATCGGGTTAACCGTCGCTTGACCTACGATCTAGGTGATGGACGAGTCAGTTTTAGCAATACAGGGAACCAAGTGCGGGTTATTCCTCAAACACTTTGTGAGCTTCCCTTGTTTCGTGGGTTTGAAGATTTAGAGGTACTGAATGCCTTAGCAGACCGCTTTGTGCAACAAGAATTTGCTGCTGGTGACGTAATTGTACAGGAAGGTCAACCCGCCGACCAAGTTCTGTTGATTGCTCATGGTAAAGTCAGCCAGATTAAGGCTGGAAAGTACGAACAGGAAGCTTTACGTCGTGTATTAGCAGACGGTGACTATTTTGGTGGCGAAGCTATAGTAGGAGTTCAGGACACTTGGGATGTTAGCGTCAGAGCGATTACGCGCTGTACATTGTTGGCACTGCCAGTACAGGCATTTCGGGAGTTACTGAATCAGTCTGAAGCGTTGCAGACTCAGCTCGATCAGTTTAGAGCGATGTTAAGCAAACCCCAAGACAGGTATCATCAAGCTGCGATCGCTATGTCAGCAGACCACGATCTGGAAACTGAGCTACCCCGGACATTTGTCGATTACGATTTGAGTCCACGGGAGTATGAGTTAAGCGTTGCTCAAACCATTCTACAAGTCAATACGCGGGTTACTGACCTTTACAGTGAACCCATGAACCAGACGGAACAACAGTTACGGCTGACTATTGAGGCTCTGCGGGAACGGCAAGAGTACGAGATGCTCAATAATCCTGAGTTCGGACTGCTACATAATGCTGACCTTAAGCAACGCATCTTTACCCGTAGTGGTCCACCGACTCCCGATGACATGGATGAACTGCTTTCTCGGCGGCGGAGATCTCATTTCTTCCTAGCTCACCCTCGTGCGATCGCAGCTTTTAACCGGGAGTGTAACCGTCGTGGAATCTATTCCCCAAGCACAGAGGTAGACGGAAAGATTGTACCTGCTTGGCGCAACTATCCGATTTTTCCCTGTAATAAAATTCCTATCACTAAGGAGGGTACTAGCTCCATTTTGGTACTTCGTGTCGGAGAAGAAAACCAAGGTGTGGTTGGTCTACACAAAACTGGTATCCCTGATGAATACCAACCCAGCCTATCTGTGCGGTTCCTGGGTATTAACGAAAAGGCGATTATTTCCTACTTAGTTAGTGTCTACTACTCCGCCGCCGTACTCATCCCCGACGCATTGGGTATCCTGGAAGATGTCGAAATTGGGCTTTAAGAGTCCTGCGGGCGAGGCAGCAGGTAGGAAGAAGATTATAGCGGTTAGCCCAAACCAAAAGAAGCCCCACATCTGACCGAAGGCAGTGTGGGATGAATTTTGGGGTAATCAGGTTGCGTCCCCCGACCTATGTTGACCGTCAGTCAACGCGGGAGTGGGGACAGCGACTTGATTACCAATTTCTG